>NZ_PZKN01000011.1 GCF_003046795.1 Desulfonatronum sp. SC1
TTTTAAGCGTGAACATCTTTGAACGAAATCCATTATTACAGATAGTTGGAAATTACAGCTACGAAAACGAAGTTCGGTCAAACACTAACCAGTTGAGTTTCTTTGATTAAACGTTGGGACACTAGTGATATCGACCAAATCGTAAACATCTTTAGGGAGATTTAGCATTTTTTTCCCACCCGGCCACGGTGTTTTTTTATTTTGCACGAAAAATGCCAACCAAGTGCCGAACTGGCAGTCAAACCCTTCCGGAGCTTCTCATGACCACGACTATTGAACACCGCCCCATCCAGACCCTTGAAGAATTTTACCACCTCATGGACCAGACGGCCCTTGTCCGACGCAAGGCCGCTCAAGACGCCCTGGCCGGACGGGAACCCGCGGAATCGGATATCGCCTCACTGCGTAACGCCCTGGAAAGTTTGAAGCAGATTCCGAACACTGACTCGGAAAAACCTTTCGAACGACTGCTGCGCATGGACGACGACCACGCGGTGACCGTTGACCTGGACTACGAAATCACGGAACTGGCCAGGGACGTGATGTTCTTGGAGTTGGGCGAGACGGCCCTGAAACTGGTCATCGAGGATCAGACTCCAGGCCTGCTTTCCCAGTCCGATCAGTTGGCCCAGCGGCTGACCAAGGCCTTGGGCCACGCGACCTTGCGTTGCTTCATCACGGACCGCGACGGCACGGTAAACAACTACTGCGGCCGGTACCGCTCCTCGGTCCAGGCCGTGTACAACGCGGTCTTCCTGACCCGTTTCGCCCGAAGCCGCGTTACCTGGCCCATAGTGATCACCTCCGGCCCGTTGTCCGGCCCCGGCCTCCTGGACGTCAGCGTCATCCCGCCAAAAACCTACGTCATGGCCGCGTCCAAAGGCCGTGAATACATGGACCTTGCTGACGCCTACGGCAGCTTCCCGGCTCCTGATGAACAGAACCGCATGCTGCAAAATCTGCACGGCGATCTGAACAACCTGCTGGAAATGCCGGAACACCGGAAATTCGGCCTGATTGGCTCAGGCTTGCAGGTCAAGTTCGGCCAGCTCACCGTGGCCCGCCAGGACATTTCCGGGTCCGTCCCCGAGGCCGAATCCCTGGCCTTCCTGAAGACCGTCACGGCCCTGATAGAACGCCACGACCCTAAAGGGCACACCATGCGCATCGAAGACACCGGCCTGGACATCGAGATCATCCTGACCATCGGCTCCGGCGATAAGCGCAAGGACTTCGACAAGGGCGACGGGGTGCTGTTTCTGGACCAGGCCTTGAGTCTGAACATCGGCAAGGGGCCCCACTTGGTCTGCGGAGACACCTTCTCCGACCTGCCCATGCTCCGGGCGAGCCTGGAACGCTGCCCGGACACCCACGCCGTGTTCGTGACCCGCAACAAGGAACTGCACAAGGCCGTGCTCGACCTCTGCCCCAAGGCCAGCCTCGTGGCCGAACCGGACATCCTGGTCCTGGCCCTGCACGCCCTGTCCCGTGTTTCCCAGTGATCCGGACCATCCAGACCGACATCACCACCACGAACAGAGACGCTCTCCCAACCATCCGAACCACCGTCATTTCCATAAGGAGACCCATCCCATGGCCCTGAACAAAGAACTGCTCGACATCCTGGCCTGCCCCAAGTGCAAGGCCGACGTCACCCTGACCCCAGCCGAGGACGGCCTGACCTGCGCACCCTGCCGGGCCGTCTATCCCATTAAGGAGGAAATCCCGATCATGCTCATCGAAGAGGCCATCCCGCTGGCGGACTGGGAAAACGGGGTCCGGGAACGGGGCAAGGGCGCTCACTGAAACCAAGGCCCCCATGATCCCCCGGGCACGCGCTGGCCCCATCCCTCTCCTGCTCATTTTCCCTTCCCTCCTCTCTCCGCTCCAGGCTGAACCTTCCCGGCCGACCCCGCCCGTGCCTTCCGGCAACCGGGGTCGGCATCAAAAACATCGAAGAGGCCCCACATGGCTTCGCTTCCGATACCGACCCGAATTCCACGAGAGAATCACTAGAATGGGAAATGCTACTGTTCTCATTCCACTTTGCTTTCAAAATGACACTATCCAGAGAAACTCGAATTGGAGTCATGACCGAAATCGCAATCGAAATCGGTATCGAAATCGAAACAACCAAATGCCTTCCTGAATGACTGCGATTTCGATCTCGATTTCGATTGCGAGCTGTCAATTTACGTCAGTTGAATGCAAACCGGAATAAGGCCATCCCCCCGTTTCCTTTTCCTGATCAACGCACAGCGTTGATGCCCCCCAAAAAAATCACCTTAAACACGCCGCTTCGCGTCGTATACGCACGGGTGTTTTCGGGGTTATTATGACAACCTTAAATAATACAAAACAATTTTGACGCCTTTGTTCCCCCCGATATCCTTCTCGGCCATGGTCTCCAACCTGAAGGTCATGATCCGTGAGCCAGGGGCAAGGGGCCAATAGCCCAGAGCATGAACCAACTCGGGAGGAGAAAAATGCACAGCCAACAGGAGTCGCCGGGCAAGGATGGAACCTTGCTGCAATTGGTCACGTTTCACATCGGAGACGAGGAGTTCGGGGTGGAGATCCTCAAGGTTCAGGAGATTATCCGGATGATGAGGAACAGTCAGCGGCCAGCGAGGAGATCAACCGGGGGATGGAGGACATCAACCGGATCTCCACGGAGACCAGCGAGGTCATGGACCAATCGGCCCAGGCCGTGTCTGAACTGGCCCGCCAGGCCGTGGAACTGCGTACCCTGGTGCAGCAACTCAAGCAGGGTTGATCCTTTCGCCCGGCCCGATCTTCCTGATCGGGTCGGGCGATGATTTTCCCGCGAGGACAACGCCACATGGCATGTAGCGTTTAGGAGGATTATGAAACAGACTGCCTTCGAAACGAACCTCCGTGCTGCTCCCGCCAGCCAGGAGAAGGATGACTTCCCGCCCAAGGCAGCCTTACGAAAGAGCGAGGCAATGCCGCTTGAATGTCTGGAAGCCGCCGGGATAGGGAGCTATGTCGTAGATTTGGCCGGAGATGCCTGCAACAGCTCAGCCGTGTTCAACTCCCTTTTAGGCATCCCGCAACAGGAAAAACACCATCTGGAAATTTGGCCGTCCACCATTCATCCGCAATGGCGGAAACAGGTCATGCGTGCGCACGACGACGCCATGAAAAAAGGTGAGCGTTTTGACCAGGAATACAAAATCATCCGGCAAGAAGACGGCAGGAACATTGGGTGCACGACGTGGGAAGTTTTGAAAGCGATGATCAGGGCAGGCCGTTCAGGATGATAGGCGCCATCAGGGACATCACGAAACGAAAAAGAATGGAACAGAAACAGGAAAAACTCCAAGTACAACTGCTTCAGGCGCAGAAGATGGAGGCCGTGGGCGTCCTGACGAGCGGCGTGGCCCATAATTTCAACAATATCCTGCAGACCATGGTCGGAACCATTGAACTTATGCGTCGAAGCGTTCCCCATGAACATCCCAACGCCGACCGTCTGCGGACACTCGCCAATTCCGTTGATCGCGGCGCTCATCTGGTCCGACAACTGCTGCAGTTCAGCCGCAAGGCAGAAACCCACAAGGAATGGACGAATATGAACCGGGAAATCGCCCATGTCGTGGCGCTGCTGGAACACGTCATCCCAAGGATGATCAGCGTGGAGTTGCGCCTTGCTGAAGAGATCTGGACCGTCAACGCCGATCGGATTCAGGTGGAGCAGGTGCTGCTCAACCTGGCGAACAATGCCGTGGACGCCATGCCGGACGGCGGCAGGCTGATCTTCACGACGCAAAATGTGGTGGTCGACGATCCGCATGCCCTCGGCCTTGCGGGTGTCAATCTCGGACCTCATGTTTTACTGACGGTCACGGACACGGGGTGCGGCATGGACGAAGAGACGCTGCGACACCTTTTCGACCCCTTTTTCACCACGAAAGGCAACGACAAGGGCACCGGCCTGGGGCTGGCCACGGCATACGGGATCATCACGGATCACGGCGGGGATGTCGCGTGTTTCAGCGAGCCTGGACTGGTGACCACGTTCCAGATCCACTGGCCGGCTGTGCTCGATCGCGGTGAAACTCGGGATGTACAGGAGCAGGTAGCCCCGGACTATCCGCACGGCGACGAAACCATCCTGGTGGTCGACGACGAGCCGGGCATTCGCGAAGTAACCGGCGAGGCTCTTGAATCGTTGGGTTATACCGTGATCGCCGTGAAAAACGGAGAGGAAGCCCTGATCGATTACGAAAAAAAGAAAGAAGCAATCCGGTTGGTCATTCTTGATCTGGGTATGCCCGGCATGGGAGGTAGACCCTGTTTGCTCGAATTGCGGCGCATCGATCCCGAGGTGAAGGTCCTCGTGTCCAGCGGATACCATGGAGCCGGCCTGGTTGATGACATCTTGAAAAACGGTGCGGCCGGATTCATCCACAAGCCCTACCAGCTTCGCGACCTGGCCGTCCGGATTCGAGACGTGCTGGACCATGGACGGCAAGAGAACGGGGAGGTGAAGCAGAGGATATTGCGTTTAGGGTCATAAGTTTCGCCGAGGAGTTTGCGCGATGGGCCCCTATAATGGTCTTGCGCGCTCTGGCCGGGGAAGTGGAGACAGCGGCCCATGCCGGTGATCTGGATGCCGTGCGGGGAAAGGTGGGCGAGTTGGAGAGGCGGTTCCAGGAAGTGCGGGAAACGATGGAGCGCGTCGACACGGGAATGTAGAAGATCGGCTACATGAGAGCCGGTTTGGCAGGACTGTTCTTGAAGCGGAAAGGAGGAGCACATGCACCAATGGCCAAATTCGGATCACCGCCTCGGGGACCGGTTGCGGTATTTACGGACGCTGAAAAACATGACCCAGGCCGAACTGGCGCAAAAGCTCGACATCAGCCTGAGACAGTATAACCGCGTTGAACGGGGCGAGTCGCAACCGACCATCTCGTTGCTGGAACGGATTTGCACGGTCCTCGATTCATGCTTGAGCACGCTGTTCCTGGTTTTCGACGCGGAGGGAAGAAGTGACTGTCTCAAAAGGGCGGGACGAAACCAAGCGATTTGCGGACAGTCATTGACCGGGATGTGGGCCTTGAGAACAGGGTCCGGACCGCCTCGGTGGTCCGCTTCCTTGTATCAGCTTCTGGGCTACACACCTTTTTCCGTCAAGCCTACCTTGCATCGCTTTTTGAAGCATGTTTCTCCGGAGGATCAGTCCGCGTTCAACACGTTCATTGACGCGGCGAAGCAACCTGGAAACATCGAGAGCCAGTTCCTCCATATAATCACCAAATCCTCGGAAAAACGCTTTGTGATTCTTTCCAGGGACTTTTTCCCGGGTGAAAACAATGATGAAGAACCATATATTCTTGTTCAAGATGTAACGGATCGAATACTCATTGACCGTGATCTTGTCCGCGGAAAGGAGCAATTGGAAAAATATGTTCGCGAGAAAAACAGCGAACTCGAATTAACACTGGGTCGATATCAGCAGGAAATTTCAGAGCGTATCAAAGCGGGAAAATTTTTGAATATTTACAAGATGATGGTCATGAGCTCAAATGACGCGCAAATATACGTCAATATTGAAGGAATCATCGTCATCGCGAATGTCGCCTATGAAAAACTTACAAACATTCCGGTGCAAAAAATTATCGGAAGATTACACGATACATTCATATCCAGTAATTTTGGCGATGCATATTACGATCTTGAAGTTAAACCGCGCATGGATCTCGCTCTTCTGCGCGGAAGAAAAGCTTTTTATGACGGATGGATAACCATGGACTCAGGCCGCAGGTATTTGAGTCGAAGCTACACCCCATGCAGAGAGGGAAAAGAAATGGCCGGGGTGATCATCACGGTACATGACCTCACCCACCTGATGATCGCCCGTGATCAGCTCGCGGAAAGCGAAGCCCGCTTTCGCAACCTCCTCGCGAACGTCCCCAACGTGGCCGTCCAAGGGTATCGGATGGACGGCACGACTTTTTACTGGAACCAGGCTTCGGAACAAATCTACGGCTACTCCTACGAGGAAGTCGTGGGCCGCAATCTCCTGGACCTGATCATTCCTCCGGAAATGCGGGAGAAGGTCAAAACGGCGATGCAACACATGGCCCAAACCGGCGAGCCCATCCCCGCGTCCGAATTGTGGCTGATGCACAAGGACGGCTCCTCGGTCCCCGTTTATTCCAGCCACGCGATCATCAAGAAGGATAGCGCCCTGCCGGAATTGTTCTGCATTGACATCGACCTCACCGAAAGATTGCTGGCCGAGAAGGCGGTGCTCAACCAAAAATCCTACCTGAGAGCAATACTCGATACGACACGAGACGGGTTCTGTATTGTCGACTTGCAGGGCAATCTCGTCGATGTCAACGAGGCGTACTGTCATATGTCTGGGCACACCAGGGAAGAGCTGCTGCGCCTGCACATCAAAGACCTGGATATTGAGGAAACGCCGGCTGAAATCGCGGAAAGACTTGCACGCATCCTCACCAATGGTTGCGAGCTGTTCGAGGTCCGGCATCGCAAGAGCGACGGAACACTTTTCAACATCGAAATCTCCTCGACGTTTCTGAATGAAAATGGGGGGCAGATCGTCAGCTTTTTGCGGGACATCACGGAGCGAAAGAAGGCCGAAACAGCGTTGACCCAAGCCAGGGAAATCGCGGAAGCGGCCAATCGGGCCAAAAGCGACTTCCTGGCCAAGATCAGCCATGAAGTCCGGACGCCTTTGAACGGGATCGTCGGTTTTGCCAACCTTCTCGTGGACACCTCTCTTGATGCGGAACAGCGCGAATGCGTCACGCATATTACCGCGAGTTCGGAAAAAATGCTCAACCTGCTCAACACATTGCTCGACTTTTCGAAGATCGAGGCCGGCAAGATCGAACTACGGGATGAACCCTTCTCGCCCCGCTGGACCGTGGAGGAGGCGGTGAACCTGATGATCCCCGTGGCCCGACAAAAAAACCTTGCCCTGAAATGGAACGTTGCGGAAGATGTGCCGGATGTTCTCCGGGGAGACATGGACAGGTTGCGACAAATTCTGCTGAACCTTGTCGGCAACGCCGTCAAGTTTACGGACCAGGGCACAGTGGACCTGTCCTGTGGACTGGAGTTGATTGAAGGCCCAGGAGCCCTGCTGCGTTTCACGGTCAAGGATACGGGGATCGGCATTCCGGCGGACCAGATTGATGCGCTGTTCTCCCCATACGTTCGCGGAAAAAACGTGAACACCCGTTATTCCGGCACCGGGCTGGGGCTGGCCATCTCCAAGGAACTGGTGGAATTGATGGGAGGCGAAATCCGGGTGCAAAGCACCGAAGGCGAAGGCTCGACGTTCTGGTTCACGGCGTGGTTCAAGAAGGATTTGGAGCCAAAGGAGGATGCCGCGTAACCAGGGCGAAGGCGTTCTGGATTGGGAGTACGGATTGCCAAGTTCAAGCCCGATCGATAGTGAACATTCTACAGGCAACGCAACGATGATGCTCTTCGAGAATGCCACCATACTCTGAAAAAAAAACAACGACCACGATCACCGCATCGCCGCCGCGGTCAACGAATCGAGGAGAGGGCATGCGAATTCAATCCATTCTATTCTTCTTCGTTCTGTGCTTCGTCCTGTTTTCGTGGATAACTTCCCCCGCCAAAGCGGACGATATCATCATCAATGTGGATATTGACTTTGCCCAACTCCAAAAAGAAGCGGAACTCTACTTTAAGTTGAGCAGCGCGCTTTTCTCGGCGTTTACATCCCAGCCAAGCCTGATGCAGGGTTCGTTTACCGCGAAATATGATGACGGGGCCGACGCGTCGCTTGAGATATTCAAACTCCCGATTCCCGTATATTTCAGGAAAGAACACTCCCTGCAGCCGTTTATCAAGCTGACCTACGGGTATAGCGAATACACCCGCGTTCTTGAGCCCTGGGACTCCCGAATACCATTTGAAGAGGACTTCGGAAAGCGGGAAAAGGTGAAGATAAAGACAAACAGCCTGGGATTGAGAACGGGCGCAAAATGGAAATACGCTCACAATCTCTCCATAGAGCCGTCATTTGGCATCGCCTACACGCACGTTCACCACAAACAATACGCCAGAATGATGATCACGGATTACATCATCCAGCGCCACCCCTCATTTCACCGTGATCTTTACGACACAACCGTCGAACTCGTCACCATCAGCCCGGGCGTAACGCACTCCCTGGATTATCCTTTTGGTCCCGGGACGATCGGCTTTGACGCGCAATTCCTGACCCAGTACTCAAAAGTATTTCGCTCCAAGGGCAGGTATGGGCAGATCACGGCAAACAGCAGCATCACCCATCTGGTCGTGGATTATGATTTTCCTCTGGGGCGTTCTTTTTTCAACAGAGAAATTTCGGTCAAGCCCTTTGTCGGCAGAACGGATTATTTCGGAGATCTGAGAGCGGGCATGGGGTTGCGGACCATGTACGAGTATGGCTTGGACTTCATTGTGGATATCAAGGATTATGGAGCCTATCTCTCCAGACTGTCCTTCGGCGGATCATACATGAAGGGCTATCAGTTGACTGGCTGGAAAATCGGATTAGGCTGGGAATTTTAGCACGGCCCAGCATGGAGGTAGACAGTGAGCACATTCCCTTTTTGGATCGGATTCGGCGACATTCATGAACAGACCGGCAACCTTCGTCTGATTCCGAACCTGGCCGAGGCCGCGGGGATCCTGGTCAGCGGGGACCTGACCAACCGGGGCAAGAAGCCCGCGGCGGAGCGCATTCTGGAGCAGATTCGGAAAATCAACCCCAGGATCTACGCCCAGATCGGCAACATGGATTATCCGGAAGTGGAGGATTTTCTCAACGCCCAGGGCGTGAACATCCATGCACGGGGCCTGGACCTGGGTCATGGAATCGGGCTGATGGGCGTGGGCTACTCCAACCCCACGCCTTTTGGCACGCCGGGGGAAGTCACGGACGACCAGCTGGCCGTCTGGCTGGCCCAGGCCCACGAGCCGGTCAAGGATCTGCCGCACCTGTTGCTGGTGGCCCATAACCCGCCCTTCGACACCGCAGCGGACAAGGTCGGCGGCAAGACCTCCGTGGGCAGCCGGGCCGTCCGGGCCTTCATCGAGAAGGTCCAGCCGGAGGTCTGCCTGACCGGACACATCCACGAAGCCCGGGCCGAGGACCGCATCGGCAAGACCCAGGTGATCAACCCGGGCCCCTTGTCCGGAGGCGGCTACGCCCTGATCCGGCTGACCGAGACCGGACTGCGCGGCGAGTTGCGGATGATCGGCCAAAGGTCCTCATAGCGATACATCATGAAGCTGTACTCATGGAACGTAAACGGCTTCCGAGCCGTGCTGAACAAGGGCTTTTGGGACTGGTTCCATCAGGCCGACGCCGACGTCGTCGGCCTGCAGGAAATCAAGGCCACGCCGGACCAGCTCGCCGACCAGGATCGGCAAGCCTCCGGCTATCTGGACTACTGGAACCCCAGTCGAACCAAAAAAGGCTATTCCGGCGTGGCCTGCTTCAGCAAGGTGTTGCCCCTGGACGTGACTCTGGAACTGCCCGACGAGCGTTTCCACGGTGAGGGCCGGGTGATCCGGCTGGAGTTCCCGGACTTCCACTTCTTCAACATCTATTTCCCCAACGGCCAGATGAGCCTGGAACGGCTGGACTACAAACTGGGCTTTTACGACGCCTTCCTGGAACACGCCCAGGATTTGCGCCGCTCCAAGCCCGTCGTGGTCTGCGGGGACTTCAACACCGCGCACAAGGAAATCGACCTGAAAAATCCCAAGGCCAACGCCGAAACCTCCGGCTTTCTGCCCATCGAACGCGCCTGGATCGATTCCTTCATCGCCGCCGGATACGTGGACACCTTCCGGATGTACACCGACCAGCCGGATCAGTACACATGGTGGACCTACCGCTACGGCGCCCGAAGCCGCAACGCCGGGTGGCGCATCGACTACTTCTTCGTCTCCGAGGAACTCAAGCCCGCCGTCCGCCGAGCCTGGATCGAGCCCGAAGTTCAGGGCTCGGACCACTGCCCGGTGGGGTTGGAGCTGGAGTTGTAGCCGCTCGAACTCAAGCCGCACCGTCAAGTATTCTGATGGATGGAAACCAACCGCCCCTGCTCCAACCGATACACCCGCTCCATGTATTCCAGTCCCGCCGGACGATGGGTGATAAGCAGCACGGAACGGCCTTGCATCAGGGGGCGCAGTTCCGTCCACAACGCGGCCTCGGTTTCGGGGTCCAGCCCTTCGGTGGGTTCGTCCAGGATCAAGATCGGCGCGTCTTTGAGCAGGGCCCGGGCCACGCTCAGCCGCCGGGCCTGACCGCCGGACAACCTGGCCCCGAACTGACCGACCTGGGTATCCAGGCCTTCGGGCAAGGACGCGACGAACTCTTCCAGCCGGGCCTTGCGAAGAGCTTCCCAAAGCTGAGCTTTTGTGGCCCGGGGACGCCCCAAGCGCAGATTCTCGGCAATGGTGGCGTTGAACAGGAACACGTGCTGCGAAACCACGGCCATCCGGGCCCGGACCTCTTCTCCGGATACGGTGCGCAGCTCCCTTCCGGCAAGCCGGACCTCGCCCTGGTCATATTCCCAGAACCGAAGCAAAATATGTTGCAGGGTGGTCTTGCCCGACCCAGCCGATCCAACGATGCCGACCCGTGCGCCCTGGGGCAGGTCCAGATTCACGCCGCAAAGCGTCGGCTCTCGGCGGTCCGAAGCCCCGTGGGGATAGGTGAACCACAAATCGCGAATCACTAGATCCGCGACCTGCCGCGGTTCTTGCGGCGCGGCGGGCTCGGCTACCGGAGGCCGGGCCTCGGTGATTTCCAATATCCGGCTTGCGGCCATCCGGATCTGCCCCCACATCCGCCACGCTCCCGGCAGGGGCAAAATGGCCTCGAAACTGACCAGGGCCAGGACCGCCAGCATGGGCAGCGTAGCCGGAGACCAAACACCCGCGCCCACCAGGGGGATGCCGACCAGCAGCACCAGCCACATGGCCAAGCCCGAGGCCAGCCCCACCATGCCCTGGGCCATGCTCTCCAGCCGGGACGTCCGGGATTGCAGCCGAATCAGCCGGTCGCTTTCCCGCTGGACCAACTCCCGGTGCCTGGGTCCGGCTCCGTAGACCAGCAGATCTTCCATGCCCCTCAGACCGTCCACCACCAGACACCGCAACCGGGCGGCCGCTTCGACTTGCCCCGCGCCGTCCGCCGCACCCTTGGAAAGACAAAACGCCGGCAGCACGGCCCCGGCCAGCAGCCAGAGCCCGGCCAGGCCAAGGGCCAAGGTCGGTTGGAAAACCCAGAAAAAACCAAAAGCCACTCCGACCACGCAAACCGCAGTCCCGGCTGGCAGGAGCAGGCGCAGATAGAAGTTGTCCAGCAGGTCGATGTCCGCTCGCAACCGGCTGAACAGATCCGCGCTGTGCATCCCTCCTCGCCCGTCTTCCTTGTTCAGACCAGCGGGCGCCAGGGGAACCAAGCGCTCAAAAAAACGCACCCGCAGATCAGCCAGGAGGCGCAACGTGGCGTCATGACTGACCAGCCGTTCGAAATACCGCCCCACGCTACGGACAATGGCCAGGGTCCGAATGGCCCCGGCCGGAAGGAAATAATTGAACAGCACCCCGCTGACCCCGGCCAGGGCCATGGAGGCCAGAAACCAGGCCGCCAAGGCCAGCAGAGCCATGTTGGCCAGCACCGTGACCACGGAACAGGCCAGTCCCAGAAGCAGCCAGGGCCATTTGGCCCGAGCCATGGACAGCAGGAGTCGAAAAACGCGCATCACCCACCGTCCCGGCATGTTTCTGGAGGACACGCATCCTTCGGCCGCGTGAGTTCCACCACCACGTCCGCGAACTCCCGGACCCGTGGATCATGCGAGGCGATGACCACGGTTCGTTTGCCTGAAACACCATCGGACACTTTTCCCAACGCGGCCAGCACCATCTCGGCACCCTGATCGTCCAGGTGCGCCGTGGGCTCATCCAAAAGCAGCAACGGAACGGGTTTGCCCAGAGTTCTGGCCAAGACCCGAGCCAGGGTCAACCGCTGGCACTGCCCGCCGGACAACCCGGCCCCACCCTCGCCCACACGGGTTTGCCAGCCCTGGTCCATGGCGGCCAGATCCCGGTTCAAGCCGATCAGCGCGGCAATTTTGTCCAGGGCATCCCAGTCCACGGTATCCACTCTTCCAGGCTGCCCACTCGGTCCGGAAGCCCCGCCCAGCAGTACATTCTCCCACATCGTGGTCGGCGCGATATACGGATTCTGAGGCATCCAAGCCACGTGCCGCAGCCAGTGTTCCAGATCCATGCCCGTCAGGTCCGTCCCGTTGACCAGAATGCGTCCGCCTTCCGGGCGGGCCGTACCCAGAAGCAGCCGCAACAGGGACGTCTTGCCCACGCCGCTGGGCCCGATCAGGGCCAAGCGGCTTCCGGACGGAACGTGCAGGGAAAACCCGCGCAGCACTGGTTGGTCCGGTGCATGGCTGAAATCCAGATTCTTAATGTCCAGTTCCACGGTGGACCACTCCGGGCAGACTCCAGAAGCCGATCCTGATGGTCGAGGCCGTTCGGCCAGCAGAGCCGTCAGCCCTTCGGACGCGGCCATGGCCGAAAGTCGGGAGTGATAATGGACGCCCAGGGTCCGCAGGGGAAGATAGAATTCCGGGGCCAGCAAGAGGATGAAAAACCCGGCCTGGAAGGCCATGCTCCCGGAAAGCAGCTTGAAACCGATGATCACGGCAACCACGGCCAGGCTGACAGTAGAGAAGAATTCCAGAACCAGAGCGGAGAGAAAGGCGATTCGCAGGACGGAGAGAGTGGATTCCCGGTAGTCGTCGGTGATCTCGGCGATGATTCGGGCTTCCCGGCGGGTGGCGTTGAACAGCCGCAGCGTGGTCAGGCCTTGAAGGCTGTCCAGAAACCGGGCGCTCAGCATTGCCAGTCGCCTCCATTGGCGCTGGTTCAGCTTCTCGGCCCGAGAGCCGATCAGGAACATGAACAGGGGAATGAACGGTGCGGTGAACAGCAGGATCAACCCGCTGACAAAATCCATTGGAAAGACGAAGGCCAGGACGGCCAGGGGAAGCAACGCGGCCAAAGCGGCCTGGGGCAGGTACCGGGAAAAATAGGCCTCCAGCCCTTCGATCCCGTCCACCACATGGTGGGCCAGATCGCCGCTGGAACGGCCACGCAGCCGTTCCGGACCCAGGGCGGCCAAATGATCCATAACCCGCATCCGAAGCAGACTCTTGACCCGCATCGCGGCCCGCACCCCGAACTGCTCCCCGCCCCAGACCAACCCGGCCCGAACCAGCATCAGCACCGGCAGAGCCATCAGCGCCCCGAAGACATTCTCCAACCCGGACGCCTCAAACAACACCTGATGCACCACAAAGGCCAGCAACCCGGCCTGAACGATCAGCAAAACCCCGGCCGCCGCCCCCAACCCGATCCCCGCCAGCAACAATCCGCGCACCAACCGCGCATTCCCACGCAACCAGTCCTTGGGGGTCGGTTGGTCGGCCTTGGTTTCTGTTATTGAGTCAATCACGCGGGGTCAGCTTTTGGGCGGGGCCAGGCAGAATTCACGATCACCACTCATCCTAACCAGTTGCGGCCTTCTCGCTACGGAATGCGGAGAAACCACCTCTTCAGACGGTGATAACGTCCCGAATGGCATTGAAAACATGGTCCAGGTCATTGAAAATGTATCCGGACAGCGGCGATGGTTCAATTGTTCCATCCAGGTTATGGCGGTGATGCGGGTGGGTTGAAATTGACGGAAAATGAGGAGAGTTATCCCATCTTATAAGCGGCTTATTCGTATAAAGCTGGTAGGAGTACACCATTTCGGTTTGCGTCTGGATAATCCGGACCTCAAGCCGATATGAGGAAGGAAGCAGCGAGCACCGTACCCGGAGAACAAACCTGGAAAGAGCCTCGTCAAGAACAATGATCTTTACGGATGAAACGAGACGCTGAGACCTTAAATGGTCAATGATGCTTGACGAATCAACTCGCTCAGACATTATTCATGATCATCCTATTGACGTCTTTCCACGCCTGACGCATTTCCTCGGCAGCCTTCCAGTCAAACCAGTCGTCTTCCATGGCAAGATCAGCCCTTTCCCGCAACATGAGGCTGAATCGTTCAAAATCACAGCCATGCTTGTTTTCCAAATCCTGTATCGTCGATTCATAGCTACGGATCTTTCTCTGGGCAAAGTCGATAATGATATCCGTCAAGGCAGATTTCTCATCCTTATGGATACCCGCAACGACAAAAGGCTTTGCGATATCATGGAGTATTTCTTGACTATACATTTGCTTGCTCCTGCTTTTCAGATTTTTGCCCCGCCATCTGCCCGGGCAACAACGGCGGCATGGGGCATTCCAGAGCGTCGCTGACGGCCCGCAGGATTTCGGCCTGGGCTATGGAAACCTGGCCGTCGGCCACGATGACCGCGGCGCAGGCCGTGATCAGGTCGCGCTTGGAGGATTCGCGCAGGCGGACCAGCTTGTTCAAGGCCGCATCCAGAGCCTGAATGCCGCACTGCTCACGGGAACGCAGGCCCAGGACGGGCAGACGCAGTTCATTGGCCCCGGCTTCGAAGGCCATGGCCGTGTCTTCGGCCCGGGCTCCCACATGGGCCAGGGCCGAGAGGATCAGCGAAATCTGGTCCACGACCTGGTGCAGGGCCGCGTGACCAAAAGCCGAGGTCCGGCCCGGCACGAAGGATGGCTCCAGGTGGCGGAGTACTGCACGATGTAAGGCCCATTCAAACAGCCCGACCCGTCCGTCGGCCTTGATCAGCCCTTGCAGAGCTGAGCGAAACGCCGGATACCGGTCAAAGGGCATCCGACGCAGGGCCGGGAAGCAGATATCCAGCAGCGGCAAGCGCAACTCTCTAGGCAGCTCCACACGAGCCAGGTCGGCCACCTTGCGCTCAAGGGCCGGCCCGAAAATATTGTCCAACAACGCAAATTGCGCCTTGGCCACGCCCTGCTCCCGACTGAGCAGCATGGCGAACACCACCCAGTGGGCCTGGACAGTATCATGGGCAGCGTCCAGCAATACGGGGGGAATTCGCTCCCGGAGCCCCCGGGCATGGGCCACATGGGCATCGTCCAGTCGGCCCACGGAGGCGGTCAGGCCAACAGCCGTCGGCGTACCGGACTGGGCAGCGGGTCGCGCCGGAGGACTTGGTCGTTCCTGGTGCTGTTCCCGAGTCAGACTGGAAAAACCGAACTCCTTGGCGGCCGCGCCCGTCCTTGTCCGCACTTGTGGTCGGGGAAAGTCCGATATGACCGGATACGTTCCGTCCCAACCCGGCTCCACCCGTCGGATGCGTTCCTCCAGGGGTGGGTGGGTGGCGAACAGGGAGGTCATGAGCACATTTACGCCCTGGGCGAAAAACATGTGGCTGGCCTGGGCCGCGTTGGCGTGCTCCAGCCGCGAGCCCTGGGAAATGGCGCCGATCTTCTTCAGCACCCCGGCCATGGCCCGGGAGTCCCGGGTGAACTGAACCGCCGAGGCGTCGGCCAGGTACTCCCGCTGCCGGGAGACAGCGGCCTTGATCATGCTGCCGAAAAACATCCCCAGGGAACCCACCAGGATGAACCCCACGCCCAGCACCAGGGGCAAGGCCGCCCCCCGACGATCCCGGGACCGCCCGCCATAGACGGTCATCCGCAGGATCACCCGTCCGGCCAGCCCCAGGATGATCAGTCCGTGAATCACGCTCATCAACTTGATGTTCATGCGCATGTCACCGTTCAGGATATGGCTGAACTCGTGCCCGATCACGGCCTGCAGCTCCGAGCGGGTCAGCAGCCGGGCGGCTCCGCTGGTCAGCCCCACCACCGCGTCACCGGGGTTCTGGCCCGCGGCAAAGGCGTTGATGCCGCCCTCCTGGTCCAGCATGTACACCGGAGGCACGGGCAGGCCCGAGGCAATGGCCATTTCCTCCACCACGTTGAGCACCTTGCGCTCATCCGGGTTGGCGCTGTCCGGCATCACCAGCCGCCCTCCCAGCAGTTCGGCCACCGCGGCCCCGCCGCGTCGAAGCTGGACCATTTTGAAGATGGTCCCGAATCCGATAATGGCCAGGATCATCGCCCCCAGCATGGCCAGCAGGTCGGCCATGCTCTTGAACTCCCGCCAAGCCTGGGCCGCGTTGGGCGCGTCGGTCAGAATCAGCAGATAGATCAGGGCATAGACCGTGAACACGATGCCAATGGTGGCCAGAACGAACAGCACCACCAGAACCATGCTTTTACGCCGGGCCCGTTCCTGACTCTCAAAAAAATCCATGGTGTAACCAGCCTGAATGAATGTTCAGAACGCCTCCACCCATCACTGCTAAAATTGGACCTTGGGCACTTCCCGAAACTCCCTGCCCTCGAACTCCAGCAGCGTGGCCGGACTGAACCCGAACATCCCGGCAAAGATGGTCTGGGGAAAGGACTCCCGGTAGGTGTTGTAGGTCATCACCCCGTCGTTGAAGGCCTGCCGGGCGAAGGCGACCTTGTTTTCCGTACTGGTCATTTCCTCGCTGAGCTGCATCATGTTCTGGTTGGCCTTCAGGTCCGGATAGCTCTCCACCAAGGCGAACAGCTTGCCCAAAGCCCCGGACAGCATCCCCTCGGCCCCGGCCAACCCGGCCATGGCCGCGGCCTGCCCCGGATTGGCCGCCGCGGCCTGCATGGCCCCGTAAGCCTGGTTCCGAGCCGCGATCACCGCTTCCAGGGTCTCGCGTTCATGCGCCATATAGGCCTTGGCCGTCTCCACCAAATTGGGGATCAGGTCGTAGCGCCGCTTGAGCTGCACGTCGATCTGGGCAAAACCGTTCTTGTACCGGTTCCTGAGGGCGACCAACTGATTGTAGATGCGCACCACCAGAAAGCCCAGGGCGGCAAGCAGAACCAGGAAGACGACAAATGACGTGGACATGTGAGGATTCTCCTGTTTGAGGGACGAAAGGAAATGGGCAGCATGACCGAGAGGCTGCTTCGGACGACGCCTTGGAAGTTGTTCAAAAAGCCGGACTTGTCAACGGTTTTTGGCAAATACATGCTGTTCAAAAAAAACATCCAGCCCCTCCACATACACCGCACCGGAACTCAGAAAGCCCGAATTGTGGCCCCCGGAGATTTCCAGAAACATCTTCGGTTCGGGCGCGGCGGCGTAGAGGGCTTGGCCATTGGCATAGGGAATGATTTCGTCTCCCGGGCTGTGCACCACCAGCACCGGGGCATGGACATCGCTTATCCGTCCCAGGGTGTTGTAGCTGTATTTGGCCAGCCAGCGTACCGGAAGGAAGGGATAAAGCCGGGCGGCCATGTCCGGCAGGGAGGTGAAGGTGGATTCCAGGATCAGGGCTCCCGGAGCCTTCTCTCGGCCCACATGAGCGGCTAGGTGCGCGGCCACGGCCCCGCCCAGGGAGCGGCCGAAAATAATGATCCGCCCGGGTTCGACGCCCTTTTCTTCGACCAGAAAGGCCCAGGCCGTCTGGGCGTCCAGATAGGTGCCGAACTCGCTGGGCCGACCCTCACTGCGCCCGAAGCCCCGGTAGTCGAAGATCAGCACGGACAGGCCCAGGTCGCGGAAGATACGGATGGAGTCCAGACGATGGCCGATGTTTCCGGCGTTGCCGTGGCAAAAAAGCACCACGCCACGGGCGTCCTCAACCGGAACGAACCAGGCGTTGATGTTCACCCCGTCCGAGGTGGACAGCGTCAGGTCGTCATACTCCCAGCCGACGTCCGCCGGGGTCAGGGAAATCTCAGCCACGGGATGAAAGACCATGGCGTCCTGGCGAACATAGACCCATCCGGCCAGCCCCAGGTAGAGCAAGACCAGGATCACGGCGATGGTCATGGTGGAGTGCATGGCCGCCTCGCTAATCACAGGGTTTCTGGGGAAGGTCGCGTCGGAATTCTGATTCGTTCAGGCGGTTCACCCAGTATTCGGAACAGAGATCGAAAAGCCGCCATGCCTCCAGATCGGCCCGTTCGAACAACCGCGACCAGTTCACGGCATGGAAGTCACGCCAGAACTCCGTCCGGCCATTGCGTTTTCCGCTGGTAAAACCAGGCTCCCGGTCCAACTGCGCGTAGCACAGATTGAGCAGAACCGAGAGATCCAGCACCGGCGGATGATGCAGCGCGCGGACCAGGGCATAGGCGGCACGCCCCTGGACCAGTCGGTTGACCAGGAGTTGAACGGACAAGGCGGCGTGGACATCGTCTCGCCGCAGGCCGACCTCCTCGG
This sequence comes from Desulfonatronum sp. SC1, assembly GCF_003046795.1. Lineage (NCBI taxonomy): Bacteria > Pseudomonadati > Thermodesulfobacteriota > Desulfovibrionia > Desulfovibrionales > Desulfonatronaceae > Desulfonatronum > Desulfonatronum sp. SC1. Next base: position 18,299 of record NZ_PZKN01000011.1, read on the forward strand.
CGAGGCGATGCAGCACACTCACTCTCTTGGCCGGATAGGGCCAGATAATCCGCGGATAATGGCAGCAGCGGTTGATTTGCTGGTCCAGAGCCGTTTCCACCAGCCGGTGCAGGGCGATGCTTTGTCCGGTGGAAGCCTGGCCGGGACGCTTGCCGGACAGGGCGTCCACCACGGGATGCATGACCCTGTCCAGGGCCACGTGGGACAGGTAACCCAGGACAAAGGCCTTGTCCCGTCCGGACTTCTCCTCCCGCGCCCAGGCCGCCATGCGTCCGAAGGACTCGGTCCGGGTCCGCGGGTCCGACCCGTGCAGCACCCGGGCCATCCGCCGCCCGCGAGAGAGGGGGTGATAGAAAAAAGCATCCGGGATGATCGAGCCCAGGGAGAAGAACAAAGGATGGGCTTGTATCAAATCCGTCGAAAAATGGTCGGCAACAGCGTTTTTCGATGGATTCCGAGTCTGTTTCCAAAGCCGCCGAGCGAACCAGAGATGGGTGTTTTCCTTAGGCATGCGATACCTCCACGACGCATGGAGATGACGGTTCTCGACGCGTCGCAACGACGTGTTCCATTCGCACGGCTGGGCGGGTGCGCGTCAGGTCAGCAAATGCAGTTCGTACTTTTTGGACACCAGGGCCTGAAATTCCGTCACGGTGGCGAAGCAGGCCTTGAGCCTCTTTCGCTCCGCCGCGGAAAGCCGATCCGGCATGATGAAATTGTCCGGCTTGTCCCTATTTTCGATCATTTCGGCCTGATTTCCGGTGCGCAGAACGTGAAAAAAAGCATAGGCCTCCCGCATCCTCGCCCCAAATCCGGCGGATAATGCCCCCGCCTCCAGCAGGCCCGCGATTCGTTCCTCGGTGGAGGTGGACAAAACGCCGTGCTCCGCGGCCAGGGTTCGGATTCCCTGGGTCAGGGGGAAAATTCCGCCTTTTTTTACATCCAGCCCCCCTTTATGTGCCCCGCTCTTCTGAACGACAAAATTATTGAACAAGCCCAGGGGCGGGCTGAAACGCACGGCTTCGCGGGCCAGGTAGCGCAAGATCAGAGGACGTTCGACGATCCGCCGGAGTAGATGCCGCCGGAGCTTCCAGCCCGGTTCCGGGTCTCCGGCCACGGGACGCATATCCAGCAGCACGGATATCTTGAGAATGCCCTGCTCATCGATCTCATCGGTCATGTCGTCCACGGCCCGCTCCCAATCGGCGGCGCTCAAACGCCACTGAGCGGCGTTGATCATCACCCCGTGCGGGCAGGGAGGAACACCCAGTTCCAGAAGCATCCGGACGAATCGATGGGCGAAGACCTCGAAAAAAATCGCCGCCTCGTCCCCCTCTTCATCGTCATAAACCAGGGCGTTGTCCTGGTCCGTGGCCAAATATTGCTCCTTGCGTCCCTCACTGCCCAAGGCCAGCAGGCAGAAGGCCGCTGGAGGCGGTCCGGTCCCGGCCAAAACCAGGTCATGCACCCGGACCAGAATCTTGTCGCGCAAGTCGGCGATCAGCCGCCCAAGGGCAAAGACTTCGTCTCCACCGTCAGAGAAACGGCCAAGACAGTGGACCGCGGAACGGGCCGCGAACTCCTGGACCGAGCCGAAGGCCCGGGCCAGGTCCGCAAGGCTCCCGGCCCGGGCGATTTCTCCGGACAGTCTGTCCGGATCATCGCTCCAGGCCGAGGGCCGTCGTCGTTTTTCGTCGTGGTCTGTAGGTTCGTGGGTCATTCAGCTCCGACGCCCAGATAGTTCCTGATCTTCTGTTCCTCGTACCTGCGCGACGCTTCCGGGTCGGGCCTGAGCTTGGAGCCCAGATATCCGGCCGCGAATGCCGCGGTCATGGAGATGATGGCCGGGTTGCGCAAAGGGAAGATTGCCATGGGATTATCAAGAATGTCCACCCAGACCGTGGGGCTGATGATGATCAGACCAACGGCCAGCGTGGTGCCCGTGCCAATGCTCAAGGCCGCGCCAAAGGTGGAGAAGTTCCGCCAGAGGATGGACAGCAGCAAGGCCGGAAAATTGGCGCTGGCCGCGATGGCAAAGGCCAAGCCGACCATGAAGGCCACGTTCTGGCCCTTGAAGGCCAGGCCCAGGGCAATGGCCACCACGCCCAGGCCCAAAGTAGCGATCCTGGCCACCTTGACCTCCTCTTCCTCGGAGGATTTCCCGGAACGGATGACGCTGACGTACAGATCGTGGGACAGCGTGCTGGCCCCGGACAGGGTCAGTCCCGCCACCACGGCCAGAATAGTGGCGAAAGCCACTGCGGCGATGAAGCCCAGGAAGACGGTCCCACCAGTGGCCTCGGCCAGCAGCAGCGCGGCCATGTTCCCGCCGGAATCCATGGCGGCGATGACGTCTTGGCCCACGATGACCATGGCCCCGAAGCCGATGGTGAAGGTCAGGATGTAGAAGTAGCCGATCAACCCCGTGGCGTAGAACACGGATTTCCGGGCCTCCTTGGCGTCGGGCACGGTGTAGAAGCGCATCAGGATGTGCGGCAATCCCGCGGTACCAAACATCAGGGCAATGCCCAGGGACAGGGCGTCCCAGGGATTGGTCACCAGCCCGCCCGGAGACAGGACGCCGTCGCCGTAGGTCAGGGCCGCCTGCTTGAACAATTCACCGTAGCTGAACCCAAAATGGAGCAGGATCAGAAAAACCATCAGCGTGGCTCCGCCCAGCAGCAGGACCGCCTTGATGATCTGCACCCAGGTCGTGGCCAGCATGCCCCCGAACAACACGTACATGATCATGACCATGCCCACGATGACCACGGCCAGCTCGTAGGGCATCCCGAAAATCATCATGATCAACGAGCCGGACCCGACCATTTGGGCGATGAGGTAGAAGCACACGGTCATCAGGGATCCGATGGACGCGGCGATGCGGATCGGCTTTTGGGACAGCCGATAGGCCACCACGTCCACGAAGGTGTACTTCCCGAGGTTACGCAGCGGTTCGGCGATGAGAAACATGATGATCGGCCAGCCCACCAGAAACCCGATGGAATAAATCAGGCCGTCGTATCCCCGCAGGGAGACCAGACCGGCAATGCCCAGAAACGAGGCCGCGCTCATGTAGTCCCCGGCCAGGGCCAAACCGTTCTGCCAGCCGGTCACGCTTCTGCCCGCGGCGTAAAACTGGGACGCGGAGCGGCTTTTCTTGGCCGCGTAATAAGTAATGACCAGGGTGGCGCAAATGAAGAACAGGAAAAAGACGATGGACGTAACGTTCGGCTGGCCGATGGAGGTGGCGATCTGGTCCATTTTAGTCCCTCCTCATGCTTTTCAGCACGTCCTTGACGGACTTGTCGTAGGAAGAATTGGCCCAGAACACGTAAATTCCGGTCAGAACCCAGGCCAGGACAATAAGCAGCATCCCCACCGGAATGCCGATGGTCAGATGCTCTCCGATCTTATACGCCAAAATGTCCTTGGCAAAGGCCAAAACAAGAATGAATCCATAATACGCAACCAGCATGATCGCGGCCAGGGTGAGGGAAACCTTCCATTTGCTGGCGACCAGACGCTGAAACTTCTCGGCATCCAGCGAGCCTTTGGGACGATCGGTGGACATGTGCATCTCCTTTATGATTAAAAAAACGAACAAGACAGGTCATGGCTAAAACCCGCGAACCATGAACCCCCTTGTTCTTTTTTGCACATGCTCTTCGCCGAACGGCGCGATTGGGAAGGTCAGGGAACGGACGAGCAGATATCCACCTACGCATCCTCATCCGGCGGAAATACGTTTGGCACTTGAGCGTCGATGCGACGGATGAACACCCCGCGCTCGCCTTCCCGCCCGCCGCGCCTTGCCTGCCGACAAGCGCACCAACGCGCCTTGTGTTGTCGAAATACAGAAATACAAAGTCTGACCCCGATCCGCTAGCTCGCTGAAGGCGATGGAGCCTCCCCCCTATTGTCAACCATCCAGAGACCAAGGTTTACAATAGAGCAATGCCTATGGCATAAACGATCGCATGAATGCCACCACGATCCGAATATATGAGCTGTTGGCGGAAACGCCGCACTGGCAGTCCGGCGAGCAACTCGGTCACGCCCTGGGCATCTCGCGCGGTGCCGTCGCCAAACACGTCGGGCAATTGCGCGAGCGCGGCTGCGTGATCGAGGCCGTCTCGCGTCGCGGTTACCGCTTCGTCTCGGCGCCGGACGCGCCTGAGGCGTTCGCCGTCGTGCCGTTGTTGACGACTCGCGTCCTGGGACGGCATCTGATCTATCTTGACGAGACCGACTGGACCAACCGCGAAGCCGCCCGCCTGGCACAGGCCGGCGCCGCCGAGGGCACGGTCGTGGTCGCCGCGGCCCAGACCGCCGGACGCGGGCGCTTCCAACGTCACTGGCATTCGCAGCCGGGGCTCAACCTCACCTTCAGCCTGCTTCTGCGCCCCTCGCTTGAGCCCGCCCGCATCCCGCAGCTCCCCATCCTGGCCGCCGCCGCGCTGCTGCCCGCGCTCGACCGCGTCTTCGGCGATACCCCATCCAAGCTCGCCATCAAATGGCCCAACGACATACTCGCCGACGGACGCAAGCTCTGCGGCATCCTCTGCGAATGCGAGACCGAAGCCGATCTCGTGCATCACATCATTCTCGGCATCGGCATCAACGTCAACAGCAGGCGCTTCCCGGTGGACCTTCGCGAAACGGCCACTTCCCTCGCGCTGGAAACCGGCAGGAGCACCGCACTGGCCCCTCTGCTGGCGGACATCCTCAACAGCTTTGAACCTCTCTATCTGCAATGGTGCGGCATCAGCGACTTAGCCCCGTTCCTGCCGCTGCTCATGTCGCGCAGCCATCTGCGCGGGCGCGACCTCGCCATCAGCGGTGCCGCCGGCACGCTGCATGGCCGCTTCAGCCGCATCCTGCCTGACGGACGCCTGGAAATCGAAGCGCCCGAAGGCCTGACCACCGTCCACTCGGGCGACGTCACACTGAAAGGAACACCATGAACGAACCCATTCTAAAACAAGCCGCCGACATCTCCCTAGGGGGGGACACGCTGCCGCGCGAACTCGCCGACGCCCTGGCCCGGCTCGACGGCGAGGCGGTGCTCGACCTCGTCGCCCTCGCCAATCGCGTGCGTAACCGTTTCGCGCCGCCCTTCCAAGCCTGCTCGATCATCAACGCGAAATCCGGCGCCTGCTCCGAGCAGTGCCGGTTCTGCGCCCAGGCGGGCACGCACGCCACGCACGCCGAGACCTATCCGCTGCTCTCGGCGCAAACCATCGCCGACGCCGCGCATTCCGCCTACGAAAGCGGCGTACGCAGTTTCTGCATCGTCACCAGTGGCTACGGCATGCCCAGGGTCGATAGCGACTTCGAGCAGGTGCTCAAGGCCATCGACACCATCCGCGCACGTTGCCCCGGCATGGGCGTCAGTGCCTCCTTGGGCATGCTCGGCGAGGAAACCGCCCGACTGCTCGTTGAACGCGGCATCGAGCACTACAACATCAACTTGCAGACCGCGCCCGAACGCTACGCCGAACTTATCACCCGCACCCACAGCGTTCAGGAGCGCATCGACACCATCAAACTGTTCAAGCCCGGCGGCGTAATGATCTGCTCCGGCGGCATCCTCGGCACCGGCGAGACCATGAACGACCGCCTCTCGCTGGCCTTCACGCTCGGCGAACTGGCCGTGGACATCATCCCGCTCAACATCCTCGTTCCGATCCAGGGCACGCCGCTTGAAAACCAGCCCCCGCTGCCCGCTATCGAAGTAGTCAGAACCGTCGCGCTCTTCCGCCTGATCAATCCGCGCGCCGTCATTAAGCTGGCCGCCGGACGCGAAAGCGTCATGAACGACTTTCAGGGGCTGCTGATGCTCGCCGGCGCCAGCGGCTTCATCACAGGTGGCTATCTTACCACCCGCGGACGCTCCGTTGAACGCGACATAGCTTTCCGCCGCGAACTCGACATCTTCGCCTCCGCCGCGGAGACCGTCCCATGAACAACCTCGCCGACTTCGACCGCCGCCACATCTGGCACCCCTACACCTCCATGACCGCGCCACTGCCCGTCTACTACGCGGACAGCGCCGAAGGCGTGCGCATCCGCCTGGCCGACGGGCGCGAACTCATCGACGGCATGGCCTCCTGGTGGGCGGCCATCCACGGCTACCGCCATCCCGCGCTCAACGCCGCCCTGACCGCGCAGGCGCGCCGCATGTCGCACGTCATGTTCGGAGGTCTGGCCCACCAACCTGCGGCGGACGTGGTCGAGCGCCTGCTCGCGCTCGTCCCCGAGGCGCTCGACTGCGTCTTCCTCAGCGATGCAGGCTCCGTGGCCGTCGAAGTCGCCATGAAAATGGCCATCCAATACGCGACCGGCACCGGACAACCCCACCGGCGGCGTTTTCTGACGCTGCGCGGCGGCTACCACGGCGACACGCTGCACGCCATGTCCGTCAGCGATCCGCACAACGGCATGCACACCCTCTTCAGCAGTGCGCTCCCCGCCCAGTTCTTCGCCGAACGCCCGCCCGCCGGATTCGACGCGCCGACGGACGAACACTACATCGGAAAACTTGCCGCGCTCCTGGACCGGCACGAGCGCGACATCGCCGCCGTCATCCTCGAACCCATCGTGCAGGGCGCGGGCGGCATGCACTTCTACGCACCCGCCTACCTGCGCTTCCTGCGCGAGCAAACCGCTCGCCGAGGCATCCTGCTGATCCTCGACGAGATCGCCACCGGCTTCGGCCGGACCGGCCGCATGTTCGCGCACGAACATGCCGGCATCGTGCCCGACATCCTCTGCGTCGGCAAAGCGCTCACGGGCGGCATGATGACGCTCGGTGCCACACTGGCGACGCGTCCCGTCGCCGAAGGCATCAGCACTTCGGCGGACCTCCCCTTCATGCACGGCCCCACCTTCATGGGCAACCCGCTCGCCTGCGCCGTCGCCGCCGCCAGTTTGGATCTGCTGTGCGCATCACCCTGGCAAACACGGGTCGAACGTATCGGCAAGGCATTCCGCGAAGGGCTCGAACCTTGCCGCTCCCTCCCGGACGTGGCTGACGTGCGCGTCCTTGGCGCCATCGGCGTCGTGGAAATGCGCGAGCCCGTCGATGTGGCCGCCTTCCAGCACGAGTTCGTCAAACGCGGTGTCTGGATACGCCCCTTCGGACGCCTCGTGTACATAATGCCGCCCTACTGCATCGAACCATCCGACCTCGCCACACTCACCCGGGCCATTCGCGAGGTCGTCGCCCTGAACCCAACCGCATGATGCAAACCCCGCGCACCCAAGCCATCCTCGAAAAACCATGAACGTATCCGCGCATCACGACTGGCAAAAGCGCCTCGACGACCTCGAAGCCCGCGGTCGCCTACGCGGCCTCGCCGACCTTGAACCGCTCCCCGGGCATCGTGTGCGCACCGCCGACGGCGCACTCCTCCTGAATCTCGCATCCAACGACTACCTCGGCCTGGGATGCGACCTCAGCGTGCAGGAAGCCTTCCTCGCGAAAATGGCCGCGGAGCCCGTCGGCACAACCGGCGGCTTCACCGCCTCGGCCTCGCGTCTCATGAGCGGAAACCACCCCGCCTGCACCGCGCTCGAAAACCTCATCGCGCAAGCCTACGGCAACGGCCGTTGCGCCCTCGTCTTCAATAGCGGCTACCACGCCAACCTCGGCATCCTCCCCTCGCTCGCGCAACGCGGGGACGTCATCCTCGCCGACCGTCTCGCCCACGCCAGCCTCATCGACGGCATCCGCCTCAGCCGCGCCGCCTGGCAACGTTATCGCCACGGCGACACCGCACACCTGCGCGCCCTGCTGGCCGCGCATCCGCCCGCGCCCGGTCGCCGCACCTTTATCGTCACCGAATCCATTTTCAGCATGGACGGCGACTGCGCCCCCCTGCACGAACTCGTCGTCATCAAGCGCGAGCACGATGCCATCCTGATCGTGGACGAAGCGCACGCCGTCGGCGTACGCGGCGCGCACGGGCTTGGCCTCGCCGAGGAAGCGGGTCTCCTGGCCGATGTGGACATCCTTGTAGGCACTTTCGGCAAAGCGCTCGCCTCCGTCGGTGCCTTCGCCGTTGTCGAACCCCTTGTCCGCGACCTGCTCGTCAACACCATGCGTTCGCTAATTTACACCACCGCCTTGCCGCCCATCACCCTCGAATGGACGCGGCATGTTTTCGCGTACGCGCTCAAAGCGAACGACCGCCGCCGCCAGCTGGCCGCAAACGCCGACCTCTTCCGCCGCGAACTCGCCCGCATCACCGGCAAACCCGCGAACGGCTCGCACATCGTTCCGCTTGTCGCGGGCGCCGATCAAGCCGCCGTGACGCTCGCCGCCCGCCTGCGCGGCGAAGGCTACCTCGTGCCCCCCGTCCGGCCTCCCTCAGTGCCGCCGGGCACCGCCCGCCTGCGCTTCTCGATCTGCGCCGGCATGAACCCGGACGATCTCGCCTCGCTCGTCCGTCTCGCCGGAATCATCCAACGGGAGAATGCGCCATGAACGCCACTTGGCTGAACCGAGCCAGCAACGCAAGACTGCTGCTCTTCTTCAGCGGCTGGGGCATGGACGCATCCGCCGTCCGCCATCTCGACCCCGGCCACCGCGACGTGCTCGTCCTCTACGACTACCGCGAACCCGACGCCATACCGCATGCTGACGCCATCGCGGCCTACCGGATCATCGATCTAGTCGCCTGGTCTCTCGGTTGCGCGGCCGCCAACCGCGCCGCCGGACGCCACCGCTGGTGCCTTGCCACCGCTCTCGCCATTGCCGGCACCCTCACACCCGAGGACGACCAAACCGGCATCCCCGCCCACTGGATCGACGCCACCACCGCCAACCTTCACAAAGGCGGCTGGGAGAAATTCCTCGCCCGCATGCGCGCCCCGGATGAATCCCGCCCCGCCATGGCGTACACACCCTCGCCGTGCCGCGACATCAACGCGCGTGCCGCCGAACTCGAAACGCTTCGGCACCTTCCCCCGCCCGAAGCCGCCATCTTCACGGCGGCGTTCATCGCCACGCGCGACCGCATCATCCGGCCCGACGCCCAACGCCGCTGCTGGGCGCACTACGGCGTACCAACCCACGACATCGCCGCGCCGCACAATCCCTTCAGCCGCTGGCGCACCTGGGAGGAACTGGTGCGGGAGACCACTCCTTCCGCGGTCGCGCCGAACAAACAACGCATCGCCCGGTGCTTCGCGCGCAGCGGCGACACCTATCCCGCCGCCGCCGTGCAGCAGAGCGCCATGGCCGATACTCTTCTCGACGCCCTGCGGACCGCCTGCCCAGTGGGGCGCTACCGCCAGGTGCTCGAACTCGGCTGCGGCACCGGTACGCTCACGCACCGACTCCTCAACCGCCACCGCCTGCAAACGCTCCACCTCAACGACATCACCGCGCAATGCGAACGTACCGCTCAACAAGCCCGCCGCATCGCCCCCGCCTGCGACATCCGTTCCTGTCCGGGCGACATGGAATATATCCCTCTGCCCGGCGGCAACGACCTCGTCATCTCCAACGCCGTCCTTCACTGGGCGGCCGACCCACCCGCCCTCCTGCAGCGCCTCGGTGCAACCCTGCGCCCCGGCGGCATCCTGGCAACCGCCACCTACGGCCCGCGCAACTACCGCGAAATCGCCCGCCTCACCGGCCTCACGCTATGTTACTGGACGCTCGACGACTGGCGCAAAGCCCTCGCGGTACGCTACGAAATTCTGGACGCCGCCGAGAGCATCCGCACCTTCCACTTCCCCAGGGGCCTCGACGTGCTACGCCACATGCGGCGCACCGGCGTCAACGCCCTCGGCGACGCCGCCTGGACGGCGGGTCGGACCGCCCGCCTTTGCCGCGATTACGACCGCGCCTACAATACCGCCAACGGCGTCCCCCTCACCTACCACCCTCTCATCATCATCGCCCGCAAGCACCCCGCCCCGCATGACAAAACAAGGACCGGCACATGATTATCTTCGTTGCAGGCATCGACACCGACGTCGGCAAAACGGTCGCGACCGGACGGCTGGCGGCTGTCTACGCGGCCGCGGGGCGGCGCGTCATCACGCAGAAACTTGTGCAGACCGGTTGCGAAGGCATTGCCGAGGACATCCTTGAACATCGCCGCGCCATGCAATACGATCTGCTGCCGGAAGATCTTGCCGGCTCGACCTGCCCCTATGTCTTCAAGTTTCCGGCGTCCCCGCATCTTGCCGCGGCTCTGGAAGGCCGCCGGATCGACACCGCCAAACTGACCGGGGCAACCAACACGTTGGCTAGGCACTACGAGATCGTGCTCGTCGAGGGCGCGGGCGGCCTTTGCGTACCGCTCGACGGGCAAACGACCCTTTTGGATTTGTTGGCCCGGCAGCACTGGCCCACCGTGCTGGTCACGACACCGCGGCTCGGTTCCATCAACCACACCCTGCTCTCGCTCGCCGCGTTGCGTGAGCGGCGCATCCCCGTCGCGGGTATAGTCTACAACCTCCATCACCCCTCCCCGCCGGAGATCGTGGACGATACCCTCCACATCATCCGCGACGCCCTACGCACTATCAACCACCGCGCACCCGTGCTCCACATGCCGACAGCCGCGAGCGGAACCACCGACGAGCGCTTCGTCAGTGGGGCAGAGGCATTGCTCGCAGCCTGCCAGCCGTAATGAGCATTGTCTTGGGTGTTTCCGTACTTCTTGTCGAGATGATAATTGAGACGGCCAAACACAATATCAGGTTTTACCTCAATGTCTTTCGCCTATGTACACGACAAAAGTTTACCAAACTTTTAAAATCGGCAAAGGATTTCGTGTGCAAAGGCTTAATTCTTCTTAATCGTATTCAAAACCGACCAGTAATATCAATTGCCGTAAATCGTAACACAACATATGACATCTTAAAACTTATACTGACTGCCAAAGATGTCGTCCTCGCAAAAACAAAGGTCCCTCCCCGCGATGAAGCACGAAAAGGGGCCATATTGCTACAAGTCTGACGAATCGCGTCGATCAGTGATCCACGGCCGCTCCGGCGCCGCGCGGCGAACGGATGGATTCCACGAGGTCTTGGATCTCCTAGGGTGGAGCCTTGGTCATGGAGGAGACGATCTGGGCCATGGCGAAGTTCAAGAGCATGCCTATGGTCCCGATGCCTTCCACGGCGATCCCGAAGAATCAGGGGGCCACGCCGAAGAAGCGAGTCTGGATGATGGTGTGCATGGTGAAGGAGGGCGAAGTGGGTGAACCTCGCCATGGCTGCATAACGGAGCGAGCGCAACCGAGGAAGCCTGCTGATGAAACCTGAACTCCAGACATGAGTATTGCGGAAAATCCGCAATATTCGGCATCACATTTGCGGATTATTCACACATGAAGAAAGCACGCTTCATGACGTACATAGACCGACATCTTGACCTTCGCCAGGAAGCGGAATGAACGCTCTTTGTAACGCTGTGACCAGCCTGCCTCTTCTCATGGCCAGGGAAGCAGCCGGTCACGAAGACCCGCCTCAATAATAAACGCCCCCTTCCCGCTTGAATCGCGGGAAGGGGGCGTTGCTGTTTCAGAATTGATGAATAACGCTGGCTAATGATCCACGGCCGCTCCGGCACCGCGCGGCGAGCGGATGGATTCCACGAGGTCTTGGATCTCCTGGGGGGGGGCCTTGGTCATGGAGGAGACGATCTGGGCCACGGCGAAGTTCAAGAGCATGCCGATGGTCCCGATGCCTTCCGCGGTGATCCCGAAGAACCAGGGATCCACGCCGAAGAACCGGGTCTGGATGATGTAGAACATGGTGAACCCGATGCCCGCGGTCATTCCGGCAATGGCTCCCTCCTTGTTCATCCGCTTGGAGAAGATGCCCATGATGATCACCGGGAAAAAGGACGAGGCGGCCAGACCGAAGGCAAAGGCCACGATCTGGGCCACGAACCCTGGTGGATTGATGCCGAAGTATCCGGCGATGATCACGGCCACGCCGATCATGATCCGGCTGACGAGCATGCGCTGCTTTTCCGTGGCCTGGCGGTTGATCATCCGGTAGTAGAGGTCATGGGACACCGATGACGAGATGACGATGAGCAGGCCCGAGGCCGTGGACAAGGCCGCGGCCAGACCTCCGGCCGCCACCAGCGCGATGACCCAGTTCGGCAGATTGGCGATTTCCGGGTTGGCCAGCACGATGATGTCCCGGTCGATGTACAGCTCGTTGGGATTGTCCGTGGGGTCGTTGGCCACCAGCCGCTGACCTTGCGGCCCGGTTTCTCCGGTGAACCGAGGGATTCCGACAAAAGGCGCCCCGGCCCGAAACTGCATGATCCCGTCGTCGTTCTTATCCACCCAGGCCACCAGTCCGGTCTGTTCCCAGTTGGTGAACCAGGTCGGGGCATCGGCATACGGCTGCTCGTTGAGGCTGTCGATGATGTTGTACCGGGCAAAGGCGGCCACTGCCGGAGCAGTGGTGTACAGGATGGCGATGAACAGCAGGGCGTAGCCCGCGCTGATCCGGGCGGCCTTCACGCTGGGCACGGTGTAGAAGCGGATGATCACGTGGGGCAGTCCGGCGGTGCCGACCATCAGGGCCATGGTAATGCAGATCACCGAGAGCATGTTCATGTTCCCCGGACCAAAGGCCGAGGTGTATTCACGAAACCCCAGGTCCGTGGCGATATGGTCCAGGGCCGAGAGCAAGTACTGTCCGGCATACTGTCCCTCGGCAATGGTCGAGCCAAAGCCCAGTTGCGGGATGGGATTGCCCGTGACCTTTATGGAAAGGGCCACGGCGGTGATCACGAAGGCCGTGATCAAGACGCAGTACTGGGCCACCTGGGTCCAGGTAATGCCTTTCATTCCGCCCAGGGCCGCGTAGAAAAAAACGATGGCCATCCCGATGAACACCCCGGTGTTCACGTCCACTTCCAGAAAACGGCTGAACACGATGCCCACGCCGCGCATCTGGCCGACAACGTAGGTGATGGAGACGAAGATGGCGCAGATCAGGGCCACCAGCCGGGCCGTGCTGGAGTAGTAGCGGTCGCCCACGAAGTCCGGCACCGTGAACTTGCCGAATTTGCGCAGATACGGGGCCAAGAGCAAGGCCAAGAGCACGTAGCCCCCGGTCCAGCCCATCAGGTACACGGCCCCGGTATAGCCCAGAAAGGAGATCATCCCGGCCATGGAGATGAACGAGGCCGCGCTCATCCAGTCCGCCGCCGTGGCCAGGCCGTTGGCCAGGGGCGGCACCCCGCCGCCGGCAACGTAAAACCCCTTGGTGTCCTGCACGCGGCAGCGCCAGGCAATGGTTAAATACAATCCGAATGTTATGAAGACCATGATATAGGTCCAGGCTAAGATCGACATGGGATGCTCCTCGTGTTCGCCCATGACGCACCGGCAATGCCGGATCATGGACATGAATGCCAATGAATACCGCTACTCTTGTACGTCGTATTCCTTGTCCATCTTGTTCATCAGATAGCAGTAGACGAAAATCAGCACGACGAAGACGTAAATAGATCCCTGCTGAGCGAACCAAAAGCCCAGCGGGAATCCACCCAGACTGAAATTGTTCAGCGGGTTCACCAGAAGGATCCCGAACACATAGCCTACGACGGCCCAAATCCCCAGAAGAATGGCGATCAATCGCAAGTTCTTCCCCCAGTACTCATCCATTCGTGTCTTCATGCTCCCCTCCCAAGGATTCAGGTTGTCTATACAAAAACTGCTTGGAATGGACACCATTGCCCATTCCTTTGCAGGGCGCCGCACTGTTTCTCACGCTGGCTGTTCAAAAAATCCTTTGTCTGCAGTCCGTTCAAAAATTCCAATTTCAAGGAGCAAGAACAATTCAAGATCGAAGCGTATTGTATAGATACGTGAGAGATTGAATTGTTTGCAGCGACGCAGCAATTAGGAGTTTTTCAACGGAGTTCTATATCCAACGCCAGCTCCTCCCGGCCAAGAACAGGTCACGCAGGGTCTTGATCTTCCCGCCGTGCAGCTTATGAACGAAGAACAAGAACAAGTACGCGGTCTGCATGGCGTCCTGCAGGGCGTTGTGCTCGTCGAACAAGGGCAGGCCGTATTCCTTGCTCAGGTCCGCCAGCGTATAGGAAACGTTGAGGTTGTAGCGATCGTAGTAGTTCTCCCACTGCGACTCCTTGTACAGCATGGCCAGCCGCATGGTATCCAGGCAGGGGTTGTGCAGGGTCCCGCCCAAATGTTTCTTCAAGGCCCGGTTCATGAACCCGATGTCCAGCCCGATGTTGTGTCCCACCAACAGGGCCTGACCGCAGAACGAGACGAATTCCGGAAGCACGGTCTCCAGCTTGGGAGCCTCTTCGGTCTGGCAAGGGGTGATCCGGTGGATCAGGGTGCTGCTTTTGGGAACGTATTGATCCGGCTGAATACAGGTGTAAAAGCAGTTCTGCAGATCGATGCGCATTTCCCGGATCCGCACCGCGCCGATGGACACGACCTCGTCCCGTCGCTCGTTCAAGCCGGTCAATTCCGTGTCAAAAACCACGAACTCGTACTCCGTCAGGGGCTTGTCCTGGCTGAAAGCGGCAAAATACTCGCGGTTGGCCTTGAGCAGGGCATGTTCATCCCGGCGACTCCAGGGCAACGAAGGCCACCAGGAGAAAAGGCTTTGCAATGGATGAGTCATGGTCAGCATATGCGCATTACGGCAGGTTAGACGTTGAGCATGAAGGCCGACTTCAAGAAGTTCTGCAGACTGGTGATCACCGAAAACGCGCCTTTCAAGGTTTGTTTTTCCAGGTCGGACAGTTCAGCGGGATCGACGAAGTTGTTCGGGGTCTTGCCCCCCTCTAACCACTTTAGTTGATGCACCAGCCGGAGTTGCATCAGAAATTCATAAGCCTCTCGGGCTTTGCGGTAGAGCTCCTCGGGGATATGCCCGCCGTCGGCCACGGCTTTAAGCCTGCGCAGGGTGTTCGTCTCCTGGCTGCCGTGGCGCAGGGCCATCAACCTGGCGAAGTCCCAGAAGGGAACAAGGCCTCTGGCCTTGAGATCCAGCCGGTTCTTGTGCTCCCCGTCGCGTTCCACGATGAAGTTGCGAAAAAATGAGAGTGGCGGGCGGGAAGTGAAGCAGTCCTGAGCCAGATGGCGAAAAAACAGATCCTTTCCCTGCAAGGTCTTGGTCAAATGATCCCGCAGCTTTTCGGCCAAGGCCTTGTCGCCGTATCCGGGCCGAAAATCGAAAAAGATCGTGGAGTGCAACACTTCCTGGGGCTCGGGAACGCTGACCCAGCGGTCGAAGTTGGCCCGCCACGCGGAATACGGCAAACGCCACTTGGGATTGGAGGCCATGATATCCCCCAGGCACCGGGGAAAGCCGCATTTGACCAGATGCTCGATGGCTTCTGCCGCGAACTTGGTAAAGTACGCTTCAGCCCGCTCTGCTTCCTGCTCGTCCCGTGGATCGGCGTACACCAGGGCGTTGTCCTGGTCCGTGCGAAAGGTCTGCTCCTTGCGGCCCTCGCTGCCCATGAGCATCCAGCAAAACGGCAGCGGCGGCGGACCGAGCTGCTCCAGGAGCAGGGTCAACAGGCGATCCAGGATCAGGTCGTTGAGCACCGTGATCACCCGGGTGATGTTGTCGGCCTTGCCGCCTTCCTCGATCAGCGGGCGAACAACCTGGGGAACCTGCCTGGAAACCTCATGCACGCCCTCGAAGGTGCGTTGAGCCAGAATTTCCCTGAACAGGTACAGCGGAGACTGGCCTTGGAGCAACATAATGTCGTGGCTGGTGACCACGCCGACGATCTTGCCCCCGTCCTCTACGGCCAGATGGTGAATCTGGTGAGTCATCATGGCCAGCAGAGCGTCGAAGCAGACCGCGTCCGCCGGAATGGTCCGCACCGGGGAACTCATGATCTCCCGAAGCGGGGTACGGTATTCCAGCCCCTTGGCCACCACCTTGGACCGCAAATCCTTGTCCGTGATGATTCCGCGAACGATGCCCTTGGCGTCTTCCACCAGCAGGGACCCGATCCGATGCCGGGCCATGTATTCGGCGGCCTTTTGCACGGAATAAGTGCCAGGGGCTGCCTCCACGTCGCGCTTGATCATGTCCGAAACAGGGACGCTGAACAGGATCAGGGAGCCCTCGCCCTTGGGCGTCAACCGTTGTCGACGTAGCTCGGAAAAAGACTTGTGGATGTAATTTTCGGAAAAGGATTTCAGGTAGTACTGCGCCAGACGAGGATCGTTCTTGACCAAGTTCAAGAATGTCTGCTTGTTCAATAAAAAGCAGAAGGTGTCCTCCAGCGCCTCCACGGTCATGCTGGCCTTGGCGCCGCGGATGATGCCCAAGGCCCCGAACACGCCGCCCTCACCGCGAAAATCCTTCAGGGTCACCTCTCCGGACTCGTCCTGCAAATAGAGCTTCACGCCGCCTTTTTGAATGAGGTACAAATGGACGATATCCGTGACCCCTTGCGTCAGGACCACGGTCCCCTTGGGGAAAAAGTCCAAGGCCGCGTCCTCGGCCAGTTCTTCCAGGGCACCAGGGCTCAGTTCGTTGAACGGCAGGGTTTGTTGCAGAAACTCCAGGACAACGCCGGGATTGAGCGAATGGCTTTGTGGCGCCTTGACGGTGAACATTTCCATAATCTCCTGGGATTCGCGACCGGTATGCCGTGGAGAGTACTCCCCGGCGTTGCTCTTCAACTCAGGTTCTTTCCGGTCAGTATCTGTATACTTGGTGATTTTTGCCAAGGCATTCGATTTCAGGTCAAAGGCGGAAAAAAAACCGTCAATAAGCACAGGGCCGAAAGAACGGCTTTCTGCTCCGCTCACCCCAACCGCTGAACCGAATTATTCCGCCTTTCACGAATCATCCGGAACCATAATCGTGACATGAGCCGCCGGTGTTGCCCGTACCCGCGAAACATGGCAGATTCCAACCGTCGTTCGTCAGATGATACGAGCCGTTCACGATCCGTATCCATCCACCAAAGCCCTTCCCGGGCTCACTTTCATGCCTACCTCTGGACACCCTCATGCCCATAGCCGATTTGAACACCCTGGACATTCTGATCCTGATCATCCTGGGATTCACTCTGATTCGCGGCCTGTTTCGTGGATTCATCGGTGAGATTTCCTCCGTCGCCGGACTGATCGTTGGATTCTTCCTGGCCAACAAGTACCACACCATGCTCCTGCCACTGGTGGAGAGCATTCTGCCGGATCGCGGCACGGCCCAGTTGGTCAGCTACGTCCTGGTCTTCTGCACCGGGTTGGTGGGCGTTCTGATGGTCGCGGCGGTCCTGCGGCACATCTTGAAGGTTATCCTTTTAGGCTGGGTGGATCGCTTCGCCGGAGGCGTGATCGGCCTGTTGAAAGGCGGACTGATCTGCGTTCTTCTGGTCCTGATCCTGACTACATTTCTTTCGCCGAAAGCCGACATCCTGGCCTCCTCCCGGATGGCCCCCCAGGTCAATCGCTTCTCGGCCATTCTAGCGGATCTGCTGCCACGGGAAATGCGTCGCGAATTCGAGGAAAAGAGCCAGCCTTTGCGCCAGACTTGGCGCGAAAACGTCCAAGAACGGCTGTCCGGCGACCAGGGAGGACAGCGGCCATGACCGGCGATCAAACCGCGCTAATGCGCCTGCGGGACGTACTGGAACGCCTGCTCGGCCCTGAAGGTTGCCCTTGGGACCGGGAACAGACCCCGCCAAGCCTGGCCGACTATTTGGTGGAGGAAGTGCATGAACTGGTGGACGCCATCCGCTCGAACAAGCCGGACGACGTCCGCGAGGAACTGGGCGACGTCTGGTTCCTGCTGCTCTTCGTGACCCGGTTGATGGAACGGGACGGACGCTTCACCCTGGAAGACGTCCTGGATCAGGCCGCGGCCAAGATGGTCCGGCGTCATCCCCACGTCTTCGCCGAAGCTTCCTTCGCGGACCTGGACGCCCTCTGGGCCAACTGGGAAAAGGAAAAAAAGAAGGAAAAAGCTGACCGCGGCCCTTTTGAAGGCATCCCATCGACACTGCCCCCCCTGTTGCGGGCCTACCGCATCAATTCCAAGGCCGCCCGGCTGGGCTTCACCTGGTCGGATGCGGACGGTGTGCGGGAACAACTGAATCAAGAATGGCAAGAATGGCACGCCACCCAGGTTGAAGACGGCGATTCAGCGGAAAAAGCCCTGGACGAATACGGCGACTACCTGTTCACCCTGGTGGAATACGGACGACGGCAGGGGCTCAAAGCCAACGAAGCCCTGGACCGGGCCAACCGCAAGTTTCTAAACCGCTTCGCCAAGCTCTCCCGCTTGGCCGAAGCCAGAGGAATCGACCTGGAAGGACTGGACCTGAATTCCTGGAACGCCCTGTGGAACGAAGTGAAACAGCGCCATGAACCAAGCCAAGATTGACCAAATCCTCGGCCTCTGCGCCGAACTGTCCGTGGAGGATCTGGAACAACTTTCAAAAGACCTGAAGAAACTCCTCTTCCGGTGCCGGGTCCAGGACAAGATCGACCTGCGCCGTGAAGACGTGGCCCAACGCCTCAGCGAGGCCATGGATCATCGGATGGAGAAGGTGGCGGACAACGCCTGACAATTTCGACACCGAGGGAAGGACAGGATGCTGACGGCGGAGCAAAGCAGATACATCGTATTGAAGATCCTGATTCCGACGGTGATCATTAACTTTTTCCTCAACGCCGGGATCGGCTACCTAACCTTCCATCGAGTACCCATTGTACCGCTGTGGGGGAATCCGGGTGTAGGCCCAGATACTCTCGGAACCACGTTCTTCCTGACGCTTATCACCTTTCTCATCCTGGCGACCATCGTGAGATGGGATATCGCCTCGGGCAACGTGAACGCGTGGCCGCGGGCAAGGCAACGGCTCTGGCTTGTCACCAACTGGCCAACAGGAAACCTTGCTGGGGCATTCTTGCTCGGGCTGGCGTATCTTGCTGTCGTGGGACCGCTTGCGATTGCTCTGCTCCATTTCCTCGGCCCTCCCGCCTACTCGTTTAGTGGTGCAGTGCTCGTCAAGGCAGTCTATTCTGCCCTGCTCTCAGTTCTTGCTGTTCCAGTGATCGTGGCGCTTGCTCTACGCCAGCAGCGGCACGGTGAGATCAGCCCGACGGATGAATGAGATTGGGCGACATGATTTCGACGATCCTTTCAACGACTTGCCCAGGCGTCAAACCCGCCGTGTCGATGATCACGGCGTCGTCAGCGGGCTTGAGCGGGGCGATGGCCCGATTGCGGTCCTGATCGTCGCGTTGGCGCAGATTGGCGATCAGGGCGTCCAGATCCTCGTCGACGCCCATCTCTTTGAGTTGCAGCCAGCGCCTCCTGGCCCGCTCCTCGGGCGCAGCGTCCAGAAAAAATTTGTACCGGGCCTGGGGGAAGACCACGCTGCCCATGTCCCGCCCCTCGGCCACCAGGGAGGTTCCGGCCCCCAGACGTTGCTGGGCCTGCTTGAGAATCTCCCGCACCACGCCCACCTTGGCCAGATTCGAGGCCCACATCCCGACCTCCTCGCGCCGGATTTTCTCGCCCAGCGGCTCCCCATTCAGAAGCAACGCGGCCTCACCGCCTCGTCCTTGCAGGGCGAACTTGAGCCCAACCAGGCGATCCCCTAGGACGTCCTCGCTCCAGGTCCAGCTTTGCGCTCCCAGGCCCAGGGCAAAAGCCCGAAACATGGCCCCGCTGTCCAGATAGGCGATGCCCAGCCGATCGGCGACCATTCTGGCCACGGTGGTCTTGCCCGACCCGGCCGGTCCGTCCAGGGTGACGACCAAAGGCTGTTCAGAAATAACTTCAGATGACCGCGCGGGGTTTTGTTCAGCCATGGAGCACGGCCTCCAGTTCCCGGACGAAAATCCGGTTCTCCTCTTCCGTTCCAACGGTCACCCGCAGATAATCCTCCATTCCGTAACTCTTCAGCGGCCGGATGATCACCCCTTGCTCCAGAAGTTTTTGAAAGACCTCCAGAGCGGACAAGGCACCTTCCCTTGGCTTGAACAGTAGAAAATTAGCCTGGGAAGGAAAGACGCGGCAACCAAGCCGGGCCAATTCCGTCGTCAGCCAAGCCCTTCCGACCTGGACGCAGTCCAAAGAGGCCTGGACGAAATGAACATCGCGCAAAGCGGCCAGACCGGCGATTTCCGCGAGGATGTTCACGCTGAAGGGCGGCTTGACCCGAATCAACGCATCCGCCAACCAGGGCGGCATGACCCCGTATCCCAGGCGTAACCCCGCCAGCCCGTACAGCTTGGAAAAGGTCCGCAGCACCACCACGTTGGGAAAATCGCGCAGCCGAGACAGCAGGGAGTAATGGTCCATGGGCGAGGCGAAATCCATGTAGGCTTCGTCCACCACCAGCAATGTCCGCGATGGGAGTCGGCGGGCAAGGATTTCCAGTTCCTGGACCGGAGGGGCGTATCCCGTCGGATTGTCCGGGGTGGTCACGAAAACCAGGGCGGTTTGCTCGGTCGCCGTGTGCAGCAACTTGTCCCAGGGGAAGTGAAAATTCTCGTCCAGGGGAACGGTTCGGATTTCCACGCCGCTGAGCTTGGCCAGCAGGCGATACATGCTGAAGCTGGGCTCGAAGATCAGGATGTGATCACGACCCTGTCTGGCCGCGACCCGGATCAACAGGTCAATGATCTCGTCCGAACCATTGCCGGCCACGATCCATTCCTCCGGCTGCCCCAAATACGCCGCCAAGGCCGCCCGCAACTCCGGGCTGCCCGACCGGGGATACCTAAACACTCCGGCGGCGTGATCTTGCAAAGCCTTTTGAACCAACGGCGAAACACCCAGCGGATTCTCGTTGCTGGCCAGCTTGATGACCCGCCGCAAACCGTATTTCTCTCGGATCTCGTCAATGGAAAGCCCAGGAGCGTAGGGGCTGAAGTTCTGAATTTCAGGACGGAGGAAAGGTTGTTGATGCACGATAAAGCCTCGTGTTCTTTCACGACAAAAGCCTTGAGAACAGGGAGACGCACATCTCCTCATTCCCAAGGCGACAGGGGAACCGGATCTAGCCGGATGCGCTCACCACGGGATCAAGCCCAGCCGCTTTTCAGTATCTCTGCAGGCAACAAACATGGGTTACAATATGCTGGGTCGAATGAATATAAGCAGTTCTTCCTTTCTTTCTTCAGTGATCCTGCTCTTGAAAAGAGCCCCCAGGCCAGGAATGCTTGCCAACCCGGGCACGCGATTCTCACGCTGACCTTCCGCGGCCTTGAACACGCCGCCCAAAACGATTGTTTCCCCGTTATTGACGATCAACTTCGCCTCGGCGGACTTGGTGTCGATATTCTCCCCCATCGGTACGTCGTCCTTGACGACAAGATCGAGAATGAGCTGGTCGTCAGGGGTGATTTGCGGCGTGACGGAAAGTTCAAGAACCGCGTCTTCAAAATCAGGCTGGGGATTGCCTGCTTCATCAAGCACGTTGACCCGCACACGGGTGCCTTGCTTGATCACCGCCCGCGAGTTGTTCAACGTTACAATGCGTGGGCTGGAGACGGTCCTGGATTCGCCTTGCAGCTCTCCGAGCTGCAACTGAACGTCCAGGGTGAACATATCCGGCCCAACGAGCTTGGAGATGAAGCCTCCGATTCCAAATGTAGGAAGCATGGCGATGGGAGTATTGACCAGGTATCCGGTCTGTCCGACGCCGCCCTGGTTGATTGGGATTCCTCCGCCGGCCGCTCCGTAGACCCCTCGATAGTACTCCGTGGTGACGCCTTCGATGCCACCGCCCCAGCGGAGTCCAATGGCGCGTTGAAACTCGTCCGACGCATAAACGACCCTGGCCTCGATCATCACTTGTCGTTCGGGCTGGTCAAGTCTCTCGATGATTCCCTGAATCTGCCGGATTCGCAACGGAGAGTCTGTCAGGATCAGCGTGTTGGTCCGTGGGTCGAAGCTGAGCCTGCCCCTGTCGCTCAGAAAAGGTCGTGTCCTGGCGTCCATCTCCGCCGCGGTGGCGTAATTGATCTGAATGTAGGCCGTCTGCAACGGTTCCAGGCGTTCGATGGTTTCCTGGGCCTGCATGGCGGCCTCCCGGGCACGGCGGCGTTGTTCCCGTTCGCTTTCCAACTGCGGGGCCGTGCTGATGCGCAGAATGTTCCCGCGGACCACCATTCCCAGATTGCGCTGGACAAGGACGAGGTCCAAAACTTGGTCCCAGGGTACGTTGTCCAGTTTCATGGAGATCCGACCGCCGACTCCGGCGTCCAGGATCAGATTATACCCGGCAACCTCGCCGATGAGCCGCAGCACGTGCTCCACTTCGGCGTTCTGCATATCAATGGAAATCGGCGTCCCGACGTACTCTTCGCGCATGCCCGGAAACAGCGCTTCCTCCTCGGGAAAACGAGTTTCCAACGCATCCTGGACCGGACGCTCCCGGAACTCCGAACGAGCCGTCGGCACGGCGGATGGTTTGTCGTCTTCCGCTTGGGCTTGGGCGTCCACGAAACGCAAGACCAGTCCTTCCGGCACTTTCTCGGGCTCGATGACTACCGGGCCGGTGGCTGTCAATATCAACTCCCCGCCGTCGTCCGTATTCCGCAGCAACCCTGTTTTCACCGGATGTCCGAAGGCGTGAAGCTGGTGCAGTCGGGCAGCCGCCGCCACTATAAAGACATCGGGAAACAGAATCCGAATTTGCCCCGGACGAGCCGAAACGGATCGCCACGTCAGTTCGCCGGTCGCTTCCAGACGGATGCCCACGACGTCGTCGGCCTGAAAAAACGACGCCTGGCGTATGCTGGGCCGTGAATCAACCGTCTTTGATTCTCCAATAAAATTCTCGCTCGGTTGCGTGGCCCTCGCCTCGGGCGACACTATTTCATCGGGCATGGGCTCCGGGGCGATTACCTCGGCACCGATGGAAGCGCTTCTAAAAATCGTCACCAGTACGAACGCGATCGCGCCGCAAAAGAGGAGCGGCAGTCGGTTCGTCCACCGTCTTCTCGTCCGAATCCTTATCGCACGCTGGGCGCTACCCATGGTCATCTCCCTCGCTTGGATGCAGCTTGAGGATCACTTCCCTGACCTGTTCGCGACCGGCGATGTCCAGGCCATATTCCTCGATGATCACCTCGTTAGCGGTGATCCGGCGGACTTTGCCGCCGTACCGTCCCACGCCCACTCCGGGCCGAAGCACGAATCCCTTGCCGTCGGGCATCTCAACCATGGCCAGAGCCTGGTCGGGACGATCCATGGCCCAGACGATACCGATCACCCGCAACTGGGTCGCCTCGACGCGCTCCAGCGGGGTCAACTCTCTGGCCGGGACCTGAGCCCGAAACGCCTCTTCCGGCGGGGCCGGGCGGACGAACGGACGAAACGGATCCGGCTTGCCTACCGGGCGAAAGACGTAGCCGTCCGGGGTACGCAACCAGTCCGGAAGTTCCAGGGAGGTGCCCATGAACAGCTCCTTCACCCCATTGTCCTCCCCTTCGACCGACCAGCCGGTGCGTGGCGAAACGAGCTGAAAAAAAAGCATCAACGCCAGAAAGAAGGACGGAAACAGTCCAGCGGAAAACAACAATAGGCCCATCAGGTTGCGTGGAAATCTCCTCCGCGCACCGGCTTGCCGGGTTGTTCGGGGTGCGTCCTGCTGCGTGGGCGTCATGGAATCCCTCGGCGAAAAGCGCCGGACTATCTGCGCCGCCTGGTTTGTTGCTGCTGGTTTTGCTGTTCCTGCGCGGCCTTGATTTCCCGCTCGGTCAGTGCCCTGTAGACCTGGATGGTGCTTTCGGCGTTCAGGATGATCGGGCCGGTCCCGGCCACGGCGGTGGGCTGCAAACGAAGGCGATCCAGGCTGACCAGTCGATCCAGCCGGGCCATGCGGTCAAAAAAGGTGATCAGGTTATGGAACTCACCGCGCATGCGCAACTGGACCTCGCGGGAGGCGTAGAAATCGTGCTGAACCTCCCCGCCGGGTTGAAAGAGCATGAACTCGACACCCACGTCCATGCCCAGCCGCTCGATGGCGGCCAGAAGCCGTTCACGTTCCTGGGCGTCCTCGGGCAGCAGCATCTTGGCCAGGAGCAACTCGTACTCCCGGGCCTCCACTTCCTCCTCCAATTCCGGCAGCCTGACGGCCAGCCGGCGGTTGGCGGTGATGGAAGTTTCCAGATTCTGAATATCTTCTTGCAGAAAGGCCTTGCGCTCGAGTTTGGGCATGAGCGAAAAAAAGGCGTAGCCACCCAAAGCGACGACGATCAACAGGACGAGGATAGCCAGCTTGTGCAGCTTGCTCAGGTTCTCCAGTTGCTTGACCACTGTACGACTATCCATGATCGGCCCTCTCCAGGAAGTAGTCGGCCGGCGGAGGACCGAAGGATACCCGAAAATGAAACTCCACCAGCGACAGGCCCTGCACCTCCCGGCGTAAGGTCCGCTCCGTCACCACGCCGCGGACAAAGGCCGATGTCCGAAGGATTTCCACGTAGGCGGCAAAGGACTGGTTGTCCATGGCCACCCCCCGCAGCTGCAAAACCCCATTCTTTTCCAGGTGGAAAGTCTCGAACCAAATCCGCTCTTCCGGCAGCAAGGAAATCAATGCGTCCACATAGCGCACCGGCAGGGTCTGGATGCTTCGGATATCCGTGATGATCTGAATTTTCGACTCGATGGACTTCAGCTCGTTCTCCATCCGCCGGACCCGGGCCACCTCGGCCATCAAGGCCAGGTTCTCGGCTTCCCTGGCTTCATGAACGCGCTCCAGCTCCTGGACTTCGGAGCTGATCCACAGATGGGTCAATAAAATCACGCCCCCGACGAGTACGAAGGCCAGCACCAAAACGCCCAGGTCCAGGCGCAGGGTGGAAATCCGCGGCCGTTTCTCCGGGGGGAGGAGGTTGATGCGGATCATGGAACCGCCTCCCGCAGGGCCAGCCCGGCGGCCACGGCGTATTGCGGCCCCACGGCGCGAAGATAGGCCGCGTCGAACTGGGTCGGGTCCGGCTCCAGCTTGCGCCAGGGATCGAGGTAGCGCACGTCCAATTCCAACTCTCGCCCCAGACGACCGGGCAGCCCGGCCAACAGGCTGCCTCCTCCGGACAGATATAGGGTTTCAGCGGGTTTGGCCTCCGGCACCGAACCGAGATAAAATCCGATCAGGCGCCGCACCTCGCCCGCCCAGGAGACCACCGCATCTTCCAGTTCATCAACGACCACTGCCCGTTCCGTGGACGGCAAGTCCCCCGGACCGTTGATTTTCATTTTTTCGCACTCCGCCCTGGACCGGTTCAATAATTTCGCCAGCCGGTCGGTCAACTGAAGGCCTCCGAAACTCAATTCACGGTGAAAGACCAACTGCTTGTTCCAGACCACGCAAAACACGCTCAATTGGCCGCCGATGTCCAAAATGTACTGGGGACGGTCGATCAGTTCCGGATAGTTGAATTCAAAACAGTTGTTCAGGGCGAAGGCGTCCACGTCCATCACCCGGACTTCCAGACCGGCCCGGGTCAGAATGCTCAGCCGCTCCTCCACTTCTCGCTTCTTGCTGGCCACCAAAAGCACGTCCACGGTCCCTTCCTTGACTCCGGGACCGAGATTTTGGTGGTCGATATACACGTCCTGCAGATCGAACGGGATGTACTGCTTGGCTTCCTTGACCAGGAAACTCTCCATGTTCGTCGCAGCCTCGAAAGCCACGTTGACCTTCTTGACGATCACGGCATGTCCGGTCATGGCCGAGATCACGCCTTTCTCCCGAATGCCCAGATGACGCCACAGCTCGGCCAGCCGATCCGCCGCCTTCTCCCCCTTGTCCATGTCGCCGACGGCCAGGGGAATGCGGCCGATCCGGCTCAGGACCGGCTTGCGACGACGCAAGCCCAGGGCGACGACCTTCATCCAACCGCTGCCCAGGTCCACTCCGGGAGGAGGACTTTTTTTGCGAAGCTCAATGGTTATAGCCAATCCGAGCCCTCCGGATGTTCATGAGCGGCCACAAACGAAAACCGATTCCGCGCGATCATAATTATTGGAAATTCACGGGACAGAAGGGCCGCAGGGTCAAAACGGGGCAATTGGCGCTTTTTACGACCTTCTCCGCCACCGAGCCGAACAGTATCCGATCGATCCCCTTGCGGCCATGGGTACCCATGATGACCATGTCCACGCTCTCCTCATCCGCGCACTTCACTATCTCTTCCGCCGCATACCCGCTGACCACGCGCCCGGTGACGTTGACGTCCGGCAGGTACTGCGAAATAAAAGCCTCCATACTCTGTTCCGCCCCGGAGACGATTTCTCCGACAAAGGTTTCAATGGAGTTGGGCGGAACGTGAAAGCTGACGTACTGATTTAGCGACGGGGCCGAGTACAAGAGTATCACCTCCGCCCCAAAGGCCTTAGCCAAGGAATGCGCGTACCCCGCCACCATGGGGCTGACTTCCGAAAAATCAATGGCGCAAAGAATCTTTTTCATGTCCACCATCGTCATATCCTCCCGCGGGTTGGGTGAAGAGCAACGACCTTGAAGCGAAAATCGGCGACAATCGCCGCTTCTTCAATGCCATGTGTTTATAGTTCTGCCAAAGTGTTAAACAAATTGCAAGGAGGGGAAGTGCCTCCCATCTTCCGAGTAAGCGAAGTTGATTCTCCAATCAATTGATTTTCCTGACCATCCATCAAGCGTTATCCCAAAACAGGCGACGACGCTGTTCCGGATGTGCTCTTTGAACTTGCTTCCCGAACCCGCTACCCGAGGCTGCTTTTCAGGCAAATGGGGGATGGCCCAAAGAAGAAAAAAACGGTAGAAGTCAAAACGCCTTCAAACAACATCTTGCTTTGACTTAGAACTATCGGGGATCGCCTCATCATGCGGTTAATCGATTATGAACACTATATAAAAAGCGAATCCACGGCTCGTCGCTATCTGCTGAAATTTTGCTGGAAAAACCACCAGCGTTTCTGCCCGCGCTGCCGGCAACGCAAGAACTACCCCTTGACCGACGGTCGACGTCGTTGCGCCCAGTGTTCCTACACCTACCACGACTTCAGCGGACGCTGGATCAACAACTGCGACCTGAGCTGCAGGAACTGGCTGCGGATCATCAAGCTGTTCGAAATGGACCTGACCGTTCTGGCCATGAGCAAGGAAGTGGATCTGGCCTACAACACGGTGTACAAGGCCGTGACCACCATCCGTTGCGCCATCGCCGCCAGCGCCATCGACGCCAGAGACTTTTTCGGCCCGGAACGCAGCATCGAGCTGAAAACCTCCGGCAGGGTCCTGCGCGTCGTTCCGTCTTCCAAACTGGCCACGCCGGTCTTCGGAGTCATCGAACACTCCGGAGTGGCCTTCGTCGACCTCGTTCCGGGCCTGCGGCCTGAAACGGTATTCCATTTTCACCAGAGCTTCGGCCTGGAGTTGGGCCATTGGGGCAAGACCTATTACAGCGCCCCTTATCAACGCTACCATACCCTGCTTTTCTGTACCACAGCCCCTCCGCCCCGCTTTCTGGAATTCACCCTCCCTTCGCAAACGCCTTCCACCGGGCCTTCATCCGACTTCCTCACATACCTCCTAGACAAGATCCGCCGCTATCGCGGCCTCTCTCCGGAAAAATTCCCCCTGTACGTCAAGGAACTGGAGTTTCGCTACAACCATCGTAACGCGGACATCTTCACCGAAACCGCCGGGCTACTTTGCCGGCTTGTGCCAAAATTTGGGTAATCAGCTTTTTTATTGACCGCTTTCGCGATTTCTCCCATGAGTGTGGTTAACGGATTGAATCTAGAAAAAAACCTATGGAGATCGTCATGTCCCAACTCGCTTCCTTTGCGGCGAGCCTTCCCTTCGTCGGGCTCGGATTCCGAATCAGGCCGTTTGCGGTCCAGGTCCTGGACCGAATCCGGAAAACCGTGCTGTCGGCGTTTCGGAGCATCCTGCTTGGGCGCCGTCCTGGAAGCGAGCGCGAGACGGACATCCCCCGGGCCTCTGGGTACGATCTGTTGGTTATGCAGGCACGAGAGATCCGCGGTCAGTGAGTTTTTTTTCATCAACCGTCTTTAGACTAAGGAGGCCGTATGCAGATTAACCGCAGGAATTTTCTTAAATTTTCAGCCGTGGCTGGCTCGGCGCTGGCCTTCGGTGGCTTGGGGTTCGACCTCAAGCCCACCGTGGCCAGGGCGCAATTGCTCCAATTGAAGGATGCCAAGGAAACAACCTCGATCTGTTGCTACTGTTCCGTGGGCTGTGGGCTGATCGTGCACACGGCCCAGAGCGGTCCCGACAAGGACCGGGCCGTGAACATCGAAGGCGACCCGGATCATCCCATCAGCGAAGGCTCCCTGTGCGCCAAGGGCGCTTCCCTGTGGCAGCTTGTCGAAAACGACGACAGGATGAGCAAGGTTCTTTACCGCGCCCCCAACTCCGACAAGTTCGAGGAAAAGACCTGGGACTGGGCACTGAACCAGATCGCCCGCAAGGTCAAGGACGCCCGGGACGCCACATTTGAGGTCAAGAACGCCCAAGGCCAGGTGGTCAACCGCACCAACGGCATCGCCCATACTGGCTCCGCCGCCCTGGACAACGAAGAGTGTTGGTATCTTTCATCTTTGATGCGTTGCTTCGGCTTGGTGTACATTGAGCACCAAGCCCGGATCTGACACAGCGCCACTGTAGCGGCTCTGGGAGAGTCGTTCGGACGCGGTGTGATGACCAATCACTACATCGACCTGATGAACAGTGATTGCATTTTGATGATGGGCGCCAACCCGGCGGAAAACCATCCTGTTTCTTTTAAATGGGTAATGAAGGCCAAGGAAAAGGGCGCGACTCTGGTCAACGTGGATCCTCGCTTTAACAGGACTTCCTCCAAGTCCGATCTTTACGTGACCATGCGTTCCGGAACGGACATCCCGATTCTGGGCGGCATGATCAAGTACATCATCGACAACGAACTGTACTTCAAGGACTACGTCGTCAACTATACCAACGCCGCCTTCCTGGTGAATCCCGATTTCGGTTTCGAAGACGGCCTGTTCACCGGCTTCAAACCCGAGACGGCCTCCTACGACAAGACCACCTGGACATTCCAGATGGACGAACAGGGCATCCCCAAAAAGGATCCCAGCCTGAAGGATCCCAACTGCGTCTTCCAGTTGATGAAAAAGCATTACGAGCGGTACGAACTGGACCGGATCGAGAAAACCTCGGGCACGCCCAAGGACCAGCTTCTGGCCCTGTACAAGACCTACGCGGCCACCGGCGCTCCGGACAAGTCCGGGACCATCATGTACGCCATGGGCTGGACCCAGCACACCACCGGCGCGCAGATCATCCGGACCATGGCCATGATCCAGCTCCTGCTGGGCAACATGGGCGTTGCCGGCGGCGGGGTGAACGCCCTGCGCGGCGAGTCCAACGTCCAGGGTTCCACGGACCAGGCCCTGCTGTTCCACATCATCCCCGGCTACAACCCCACTCCCCGAGCGGCCATGGCCACCTTCGAGGACTATCAGAAAGCCACCACCCCGGTGAGCAACGATCCCAAGAGCGCCAACTGGTGGCAGAACCGGCCAAAATACGTGGCCAGCCTGCTCAAGGCCATGTATCCTGACAAGGATCCGAGCGAAAGCTACAATTACATGCCCAAGCTGGACGCTGGCCAGAACTGTTCCTGGCTGGTGCTCTTCGACCACATGCTCCAGGGCAAGTTCAAGGGCTATTTCGCCTGGGGCCAGAACCCTGCGGCCTGCGGCGCGGACTCCAACAAGACCAGAAACGCCCTGGCCCAATTGGACTGGTTGGTGGTGGTCAACTTGTTCGACAACGAAACCGCCTCCTTCTGGCGCGGCCCGAACATGGATCCGGCCAAGGTCAAGACCGAGGTCTTCGTCCTGCCTCCGGCGGTCTGGTGTGAAAAGGAAGGCTCCATCTCCAACTCCGGCCGCTGGGTCCAATGGCGCTATGCCGGTCCCAAGCCCAAGGGAGACTGCATCCCGGACGGCGACATGGCCCTGGAACTGTGGCGCAGGGTTCGCGCCCTGTATGAAAAGGAAGGCGGCGCTTTCCCGGATCCGATCCTGAACTTCAACACCAGGGACGTCGTGAATCCGGACAAGAAGTTCCCGCACGACTTTGATCCGCACCGGGTGGCCAAGCTGCTCAACGGATACTTCGTCAAGGACGTGAAGATCGGCGACACCACCCACAAGGCCGGAACCCAGGTGCCCAACTTCACCGCCCTCCAGGCCGACGGTTCCACGGCCTGCGGCAACTGGGTCTACAGCGGCTGCTACACCGAAGCCGGGAACATGATGGCCCGCCGCGACAAGACCCAGACCGAAATGCAGGCCAACATCGGCATCTTCCCGGGATGGTCCTGGGCTTGGCCGCTGAACCGCCGCATCGTCTACAATCGGGCCTCCTGCGATCCGCAAGGCAAGCCTTATGCGCCGCACAAGGCGGTTATCGCCTGGGACGGCTCCAAATGGGTCGGCGACGTTCCGGACGGCGGATGGGCGCCCAGCGAGCGGCACCCCTTCATCATGACCGCCGAAGGATACGGACGACTGTTCGGTCCGGGCATGGCCGACGGCCCGTTCCCCGAGCACTTCGAAGCCATGGAATGTCCCTTTGAAGAGCATCCGTTCTCCAGCCAACTGCACAACCCCACGGCCCTGGAGTTCGTGGGCGAGGCGATCAAGCGCGCGGTGTGCGATCCGCGGTATCCTTTCGTCGGCACGACCTACCGGGTCACCGAACACTGGCAGTCCGGGGTCATGACCCGCTGGACGCCGTGGCTGCTGGAGAGCATGCCCCAAAACTTCGTTGAGATTGATCCCGAACTGGGCAAACTGCGCGGCATTGAAAGCGGCGACAAGGTCATCGTGGAGAACATGCGCGGCAAAATCGAAGCCGTGGCTATCGTCACCCCTCGCTTGCAGCCGATCAAGTCCATGGGGCAGACCATTCACATGGTCGGCACCACATGGCACTATGGTTGGGTCCATCCCAAGGGCGGAGGCGATTCGGCCAACCTGCTGACGCCGTCCGTAGGCGACCCGAACACCTTCATTCCCGAGACCAAAACGTTCATGGTCAACATCCGCAAGGCCTAAGGAGGAGTGCGATATGCAAGGTAAAAGCTTCTTTGTCGATCTGACCAAGTGCACGGCCTGCCGGGGCTGCCAGGTGGCCTGCAAGCAGTGGAAGAAACTCCCGGCGGAAGAAACCAGAAACTGGGGCTCGTTTCAGAATCCCAAGGACCTGTCCGCTATTACCTATAAACTGGTGCGGATGACCGAGGCCATGGAAGGCGAGAAGTTCAAGCAGTGGTACTTTTTTCCGGATCAGTGCCGGCACTGCGTCTACCCGCCCTGCAAGATGGTCGGCGACTATGACGACGACCAAGCCATTCTGCATGACCAGGAGACGGGGGCGATTCTGTTCACGGAACGGACCAAGAACCTGGACGGGCAGCAGATCAGGGAATCGTGTCCGTACGACATTCCCCGCTGGAACGAAGAAACCAAGATTCAAACCAAGTGCGACATGTGCATCGACCGGGTTCAGAACGGTTTGCTCCCGGCCTGTGTGCTGAGCTGTCCCACCGGGACGATGCAGTTCGGGGATTCGGACGAGATCCTGGAAATCGCCAAGAAGCGGCTGGAAGAAGTCAAGAAATACAAGCCCAACGCCGCATTGACGGACCCGAACGACGTCAGGGTGATTTTCCTGTGCGAAGACAATCCCCGGGAATACTTCCGGTATGCCGTGGCATCCGCGGATATTCCCAAGTACAGCCGTAAAGCCGCTCTGGCCAAGGTGGCCTCACCTGCCAGACGGATTTTCGGATAGTCTCTTTTCTCTCACCCTCCTTCGTCTTGACCGGGGCCCCGTGGGCCCCGGTCGTTTTTTTATTGCCTCTCCAGCACGATCACCCCGACTCCGGGGAGGTCCACCTTTAGCCGGATCGCATCCACGATATCCCCGGTGATCACGCCTCCAGTACGGGTATGCAACCAGATATCCCCCCCGCGCTGCTTCCAGCGAAACGAAACCACGTCAAAATCCGTCTCCCAGGTCCCCTGTCCATTGGGCTGCAAATCCAACAAAACAAAGCGCTCCGCCTCAGGAAGGCTTTGGTACTTGCCCACCAGGTGCAACGGGTCGGAGCAGGCCGCGGCCAATACAAAGGCCCAGCTCAATAGGCCGAGCAATATAAGTCTGCACATCGGACACCTCACAAAAACTCAGGTGATAAACGGCGTATTGCAATTACCGCAATGAACACTGAAGGCTGAGTTGGAGAAGAAGGTCATTCTTCCGCATGAGGCGCGCGAAACCTCAGGCGATTTTCTCGATTCTGGAGGTGAACTGATTTTCCAGATGCAAAATCTTGTCGAAGTAATAGATGTGAACGGTCA
This sequence comes from Desulfonatronum sp. SC1, assembly GCF_003046795.1. Taxonomy (NCBI): domain Bacteria; kingdom Pseudomonadati; phylum Thermodesulfobacteriota; class Desulfovibrionia; order Desulfovibrionales; family Desulfonatronaceae; genus Desulfonatronum; species Desulfonatronum sp. SC1. The sequence goes on from NZ_PZKN01000011.1 coordinate 50,690, forward strand.
TGGCCACCCAGATCAGATCGCGGACCACCGTCCACCATGATATCGGATCCTCGACGCTGCTGAAACAGCCGCAAGGGATGGGCGAATCGCGCAGCAGATTGACCACCACGGCGATGGTAAACATCACCAACATACCGCCGATGAGTACCACCGCAGACTTGGCCCGGAAACCGATGATCAGCAAAACGCCGCAAACCAACTCGAACCAGGGCATGAACACGGCCAGAACGTTCACCGCCCAGTAGGGGACCAATTGGTAGCTGGCGATGGTCTCGGCGAATTCAGCGGTGTAGCTGATCTTGTACATGCTCGCGTAGATGAACAAAGCGCCGATGTACAATCGCAGCGCCAAAGCCAAGTATTCATGGGTCAGTAACCTGACCAGCGGATTTTTCGTCATGGCTCCACCGGAAGCCCGTTGCGTTGCCATTGCCGCAGGCCCCCCTCCATGACCCGCACATTGACCATGCCGCGCTCCTTGAGCTTGGCCGCCACCTGCTCGTCGTATCTTCTGCTGATGTTCCGGCCGTAGACGATGACGTCCTTTCCCGGGTCCAGCATGGCGAAGCGCATGGAATAGACAAAGTCGAACAGGTTCAAAGGCAGATTTTCCGCGCCGACGATACGCGACTGGTTGTAAAACTCCGTGGGCCGAGCGTCTAGAAACAGCGCACCTTGTGACTCATGCTTGAGCTTGGCCCAGGCCACGTCGATGTAATCGGGTCGAGGCTGACCCCAGATTTCCGGCAACAGCGAAATACCGCCGGGGCTGGAGGCGTTGAAGACCAGCGCCAGAACCAGGCTGACCAAGGCCAAAGCCAGGCAGTCGAAAAGGCTCACCCGCTTAATGCGCAGTGTTTCGGAGCGCAGCAAGGAGCTAATGCGATTACCGGCAGCCTCCAGAAGGCTGATGGTCTGACGGCTTTGTTGCAACTCATCCAATGTTTGGCGCAGTTCGGCGTTTTTGCGCAGCAGGTCGCTGTTCAATTTTTCGATGGTTTCAAAGGCCAAGGCATTGCCCAGACTGACCAGAAATCCCTGGAGCAAGGCCGGCAACAATTCCCGTTCAGCTTGGTCGTCCTCGGAGCGGGCAAGACAGTTCCCGATTCCAACCAGCCCATACCAATTTTCGTCCACCAGAAACGCGGCGCCGACTTGCGACGTCTCAGCCAATTCCAGAGCCTGGAGTTCGTCTCGGGTCAGCAACTGATAGTGTTTTTCTCCCTGAGCCGGGACAAACGGAGGATGCAGCAGGGAACGGAAAACGGCGTCTAAACGCCGGGCGTCAAAGACCGGGCCCGTGTCGTCGCCGAACCCTCTAGCCGCGACCTCAATACGCTCCTCCCGACGTTCCCAGAGCACGATGAACCCGCGTTGGGCACTGAACGTGCCCATGACCGACAATAAAAAAGAGGAAAGCAGGGTTTTGGCGTGGAGGTTCCCGCTGAGTTCCCGTGTGGTGTCGCAGATGGACTTGAAGTGAAAATAACGGCGGTCCAGCCGGGCCTGGATGTCCTGGGCAGCCAGCAGAGCCCGCTGAAGTTCGATGTTTCTCGCTTGCAATTCCTCATTCAAGCCGCGAATGGTCTCATTCACGCACGCGGAGGCCAGGGCGTCCATGAAGGCCGTGACCAGTTGCAGCACGAAATCTTCATCCTGGTGGCCGTACGCCGAGCCGTTGACCTTGGGGCCATAGCCCAAGACTCCGAAACGATGCTCGTCCAGATACCACTCCACCACGACGCGCAACGGCTCGGGCAGGCCGGACTTTTCGGGAGACTCGTTGATCAGCACGACCAGAACCTGCCGGGAAAGCATCCCGCCCTCGTCTCGAACTTTTGCGGAAACGGACTGAACCGCCTCGGGCAGACGCTCCTTGTCGGACTCGTTCAGGCCGCGCAAGACGATATGCTGACGGCCAGAACGGCGATCCTGGGCGACGAGCAATCCCTGAGCCGTTCCCAGGGCCCCCATGCTCATCAGGACGAAGGCCTCCATGACCTCCACCGGGTCGGTCAATCGACTCAGTTCGCTGACCGTCTCGAACAGGGCATCCAGATGAAAGGCACGTAGGTCTCCGGAAGCCACACCCAACGCCTCTTTGGGAGAGGCGTTGGGTGCATCTTTTGATGCGTCAACTGATGCATTTAACGACGGTCCCGCTGAAGGGTTCGGAGCCTGCCGCTGATTCATGTCGTCTCCTCGAGCGACTCCCCGGCATTTCAGGCCAAGGAGGCCGGTGAGTTGGAATCAGAAAAACGAGATTCAGGGTAGCTGTTTGAGCGTGTTGTAGAGACTGCTGGTATCTGAACGGCCCAGATGGGTGTAGAGGATGGAACCTTCCCGGTCCAAAAGCAGGGTATACGGCGTGTCTGGTTCGCCGATCAGTTTGTGCAGAATGTAGTCCCCATCCTGGAAAATGGGGAAGGGAAAGCGCCACGTCCGATGGAGATGCTCGATTTCCATCGGGGTGGCTCCAGCGGCCACGGCGACCATGGCCAGCTTGCCCGCCAGTTCCGCGTCGCGCTGGATGCGTTGATACAGACGCAGGATGTCTGGGGCCTGATTATGGCAGACGGGACAGTAAACACCAACGATCTCAATCAGGAAGAAATCCTTCTCCATGTCCGCCAGGGCCACGCTGGCCTGATCCTCCCCAAGTTCCAGATAAACTCGATGGTCCGGAACCTCCGGAGCGGGGAACACAAAAGCCAAAATCTCCGGGTGTCGCTCACCGACGCCCAGTGGCCCGGCGGCGGAAACCTGACCGGCGAGCAAGGCCAGCGACAACCACACCAGAACCAAATACTTGCCTGCAAATCCGCGCATATCCGTATTCTCCGGTAATTATGATAAAAAGTGGCTTCAAACCGGCATGCCGCTCAACACGGAGCGAGCCTCGGCTTCATCGTGAACGATCCGGGCCAGTTTGGTCACCCCGACCATTTCGAACACCTTGCGAAAATTCTCGGCCAGACCAGTGAGGATCACGGATTGGCCGCGCTGCTTGCTTTCCGTAAGGAGTTGGATCAGCACGGCGATGCCGGCACCGTTGATCGAGGCGTTCTCGTTGAAACGAAAAAGGATTTTGGGGACGTTCCAGGCCGAGATATGACCGTAAGCCTCCAGCAGCACCGGTTCGGAAGCGGCGTTGACGTTACCGCGGATGTCGATGCAGGCCATATCGTCCTCCTGGACCCAGGAAATCTCCCTTTCCTCGTTTTCGGCCATGATCAGCCGCTCCTCGGCGCGCCGCAGGGCTTGGTCCAGAGCGGCCTTCTGAATCGGCTTGTTGATGAAGTCCGTGGCGTCCATGTTCAGCGCGCGAATGGCCAGATCCAGGTCCCCGTGCCCGGTGATGATGATCACCTCGGCCAGGGGATTGATCTCCTTAATGCGCTTGAGGACCTCCAGTCCGTCCATCCCTGGCATCTTGATGTCCGTGATCACGATGGCCGGTTGCTCTTTCTTGAAAACGACCAACCCTTCCTCGCCGTTTTCCGCGGTGAACACCGTGAATCCGTAGGCGTTCAAAAACAGGCGAAACATGGACAGGGTGGGTTTTTCATCGTCGATAACGAGAATTTTGCGCATCAGCTAGGCCTCCATTCATTCCTGAGCAACGGGGAACGAAAGCACGAAGGTCGTCCCTTCGCCCCCCTCACTCGTGATGTCGATGGTCCCATCATAATCCTTGATGATACCGTAGGAAATGGACAGCCCGAGCCCCATGCCCATCCCCGTCTGCTTGGTGGTGAAAAACGGATCGAAAATCTTTTCCGCCACGGACGGACTCATCCCGCACCCGGTATCCGACACGCTCAGACAAACCCGGTCGTGGTCCAGGAAGGAGCGGATCACGATATCTCGTCTTCCTTCCTCTTCCAAGGTTTTATACCGGTCCTGAATTGCATCCCGGGCGTTGGTGACCAAATTGAACAAGACCTGTTCCAAGCGATTCACATGGGCCAGCACCGGAGGGATACTCTCGTCCAGGTCAAGAGTAACTACAATGTTTTGCAGGCTCAACTGGTGGGCCATGATGGACATCACCCCGCGCACCGGCTTGTTGATGTCGATGGGTTCCTTCGAAAAGTCGGACTTGCGTCCGAATTCTCGCAAATGATTGATGATTTCCGTGGCACGATCAACTTGGGCGCTCATTTCACTGCTGATTTCCCGCAAACTCTCATCGGAAAGCGGCATCTGCTCGTTCACCGCCATGTCTAGGAATTCACTGCCCATCTTGATCATGTTTAAAGGCTGATTCAGCTCATGGGCGATCCCCGCGGAAAGCTGACCCAGGCTGGTCATCTTGCTGGCCTGGATCAGCTGGGCATCCTTTTCCAGCATCTCCGTGATGTCCGAAGTGGAGACGATGATCGCGTCACGCTCCAGATAGCGCGTTTTGCAGGCTACCACGTTCACGTAAAAAGGCACTTCACCTTTCTTAAAATGCATGGCCTTGGGATAAATGAAACTCTCGGAACTCGGATTGTCTCGGAAAAAAGCGGAGAATCGATTCTTGAACTCCGGCGCCAACTCCAGAAACGACGTCTTGAGCATTTCCTCCTTGGAATAGTCGTAGATGGTCAAGGCGCTGGGATTGGCATCAAGAATCCGGAAAGTGCGGGTGCTGAGCACGAAAATCGGGGCCGGCCCACTTCGAAACAAGGAACGATACTTTTCCTCGGACTCGCGGACCCGATTACGGTAGAGCTTGATACTGCGAACCATGTACTTGAAGGAGTCCGCCAATTGCAACACTTCGTCGCCGGATTTTTTCTTTTTAATGACGCAGTCGATGCAGTAGGCGGGCTTCTCCGGGGTGTAGTCGGGGCTGAACCGGCCCAGGGTCTTGTCCACGTGCCAGCAGGGCAGGTCCATGTTGTAGTAGGCCGGGCAGTGCTCCTCTTTGTCCGCTTCATCCAGCCCCAAAGGCTTCATGTCCAGGTTTCCCCGGGTGATTTCGTCGGCCAGCTTGGTTAACTGGGTCAAAGATCTGGTCACGTACTTGGAAAGTTTATGGCTGACCAGAAAAATGATGACGATAATTGCGCTGATAAATCCAAGAAACGTGATGCGCAGCTTGGCGATCAGTTGGTCGATGTGCTTTTGCTTCAGTCCGACGTGAACGGTGCCGATGGGGTAGATGCCCTCCCAGATCGGCACGGCTATGTCGTAGACCGGGGCGTCGTCGATGGTCAACTGGGCCACGCTGTACTGCTTGTCCGCTGGAATGGGGTTGGCGGAGCTCAAGGGCTCCGGAAACGGACGGATGAATGTGTGGGACAGGACATTGCGCTCGTCGTCCAGGATGAAGATATACTCCACGAGCATCCGCCGCTCGCCCAGTTGGGCGGCATCGAAAATCAGGCTGACCAGATTCGGGTGGTCCCGGGTCAGCACGTAGCCGCGGCCCTGGTCGGCGATGCTTTGGGCGATGGCAATCCCGCGGGCGGTCAGTTCATTGACCAGACTGGTGATCAAGATCCACCTGGCCAACAGGGCGATGGTTGCGCTGATGACCAATACCATGGCCAGGGTGGAGAAAAAAATCTTGTTCTTCAGGCTGATTTCCCGCAGAGCGGTCAGCATGGTCTTCGGCGTCGAGCTTAACCGTTGTGTATTCGGCAAAATGTCTACTCCGAATAAGCCGCCGACGGATCATGCGGTATTTCCGTCGTGAGTCGGTTCCAGTCGGTCAAGATAACCAGACGTCCGTCCTGGATGATCGTAAAGTAAACCCGCTCCAGCCCTTGATGGTTCGTCGGCCCGAAGGACAAGGTGTTGGCGATGCCCAGGGAATATTGCTGAACGGACTGAATGGCGTCGATGAAACGCGCCCTGCTCAGGTTGCGTCCGGCCCTTCGCAACCCCTCCACCAAGACCTTGGCGTTGATGTAGCCTTCCAGGGCCACAAGATTAGGCTGATCCTCCGGAAAAGCCCGTTTATGCCGCTCCAGATACTCCACCACGCCCCACAACAAGGCCTGAGATTCCAACGAGTCCGGAGGGGGAACCACCTGGGAGATGATGACCCCGTCCCCGTCCTTGCCCAGAATACGGGCCAACTCCTCGGACCCGACGAAAGAGACGTTGTGAAACAACGGAGAAAAGCCTCGAGATCGGGCCTGTTTGATGAATTTCGCGCAGGCGTCGTAGGTCCCGACCATGATCACGGCCTCGGCCTGGGATTCCATGATTGCCTCCAAGCCCTCTTCTATGTCCTGGGTGCCGCGGGTGTAGCTGCCTCTGGCCACCGGGGCCAGTTCATAAGCCCGCAGGGCCAGTTCCGTACCCTTCAGTCCGTCGAAGCCATAGGCGTCGTATTGGTAAAATACGGCTATCCGGGTCAGCCCGAGGTCTTCGACGAAATGACGGACGACTTCCTGGGTTTCCTGATAGTACGAGGCGCGAATATTTATAATATTCCGGTTGAACGGTTCTCGAAACGCATTCGCCCCGCTGAATATCCCCAAAAGTGGAATCTGAGCCTGTTCGATTAACGGGAGAATCTTGACAGTGGTCGGAGTGCCGACGTAACTGAAGAGCGCAAAAACTTGGTCGTCAACGATCAGCTTCTGCGTGTTCGCCAGACACCTTGGCGGATCATACCCATCATCATAGGCGATCACCCGGATTCTGCGCCCATGCACCCCGCCCTGTTCGTTGACATGGTTGATGTACGACAACGCCCCATTTAGGGTCTGTGTCCCCAAAAAACCTGCATGCCCGCTGAGCGCCAACGACGAGCCGATCAAAATCTCCGACTCGCTCACCCCCGGAACATCGTTCAGTGGCGAGTCATCATGGACGCTTTGGGTGCAGGAGAGAAGGAGGGCGACCACGGCAAACATCGAAAAAAGCTGGTGAATTTTCACGAACGCAATCTCCCTGGAAATATTGGCCATTCATCCGCGATTACTGGGCATAATGAACGAACCGCTTGCAGCGGGCCGCTTTTTCTCATAAGGATGTTAATCCTGTAACCCATTTATCATATGTCTGACAACAACAATTCGAGAGGTACAATCATGTCTTTCCGATCCCTGCGCGCGTACTTTTTCGTTTTCGCCACCCTGCTTCTGATTTCCTGCGGCGGCGGGAGCACCGTCACGGCGGTCTCCTTGACAGCCGATTCCAACGAAGTAGCCGTTGGAGGAAGAACCCTAATTACAGCCCAGGCTGCCAATAGCATCACCGAAAACCCCATGGGCGAGAAAGTAACTTTTACCATCCGACACAACGAAAGTGGTTCACGCCTTGATATAATTAATGATCGACTTGATGCAGGTACTGGAAATGAAAATCCCAAAGCTCAAGCACTATTCTTTGCTGGACCAAGAGAAGGCACTGACATTATTGAGGCTTCGTTCGAAAGCGGAGCCCGGGCTACCACCACAATCAAAGTTGGTGAAGGCGTGGTCCTGGGCAATATTCGCCTTGAAGCTTTCAGCCTGGGAGGTGCAGACTCTCAATCAACCGGATGGCGAATTCGGGCCACTGTCACCGACACCCGCGGCTTCCCAGCAGTGGATGTGACCGTGTCGTTCAGCACCAACAACGGTGAATTAGATATCAAAGATACTGGCAAGGGAGTCGGGAAAACTAATGATGCTGGTATTGCGGAAGCTTTGCTCACAGGCCTTCAATCTGACAGAGGTGCCAGGGTCTGGGCCACGGCTGGCGGAATCACAGTGTCCATCGATGTCGGCCCCAGAAACTAATCTCCTTGGCGTTATTTTCATTCATTTGTCGGCTATCCTGTTATGTAGTTTTTACCCACATCCCAGTACGAAGATTACTGCAAAAAGTCCCGAAAAGCCGAAATCAGTCATATCGGCGATAGTCGGTATCCGGTTTTCTGGCGGTAGAAGCGGCGCACCTTCCGTTTTTAAAAGGGAGGATGACTTTTTGCAGTGACATCATTACGGGTTAAAGCAAAACTTCTTTTCCACCAGGACAAAGCATAACTTCGTCGAGGAGGAACAATTAATGTTCTCTTTACCAAAGAAAGTATTGTCTACTTTTGCCTTGCTTTTATTATGGACCGTCGCCCCCGCCCACTCCCGCCTCCCCGAATTCACCGACCTTGCTGAAAAGTCCGCCCCGGCAGTGGTGAACATCAGTTCCGTTCGGGTTGTGTCTGGTGAGAATCCCATGCGGCAATTTTTTTCTCCGTTTCAACGCCGCGGTGGGCCTTTTGACGATTTTTTTGAGCAGTTCGAGCGATTTTTCGGGGACCAGGCACCCGCCAGGCGTTCCCAGTCTTTGGGGTCCGGCTTCATCATTTCGTCCGACGGGTACATCGTCACCAACAACCATGTGATCCGGGACGCTACGGAGATCACGGTAAACCTCCTGGACAGTGCAGACTCGTATAAGGCCGAGGTTGTCGGACGGGACGCGGAGACGGACTTGGCCTTGCTGAAAATTGAGGCTGACCGGCCCCTGCCCGTATTGGAGTTCGGGGATTCAGACCAAGCCAAGGTCGGTCAGTGGGTGGTGGCCATCGGGAATCCTTTCGGCTTAGCCCATACGGTGACCGCCGGGATAGTTAGCGCCAAGGGCCGGATCATCGGCTCCGGGCCCTACGACGACTTCATCCAGACCGACGCATCCATCAACCCCGGCAACAGCGGCGGTCCGTTGCTGGACATGCGGGGGCGAGTAATCGGGATCAACACGGCCATCGTCGCCTCGGGCCAGGGCATCGGCTTCGCCATCCCCAGCAACATGGCCCGCGGGATCATCGCCCAGTTGCAGGAAAACAAAATGGTTCAACGAGGATGGCTGGGCGTGACCATTCAGGACCTGGACGACAACTCGGCCCGGGCCCTGGGCTTGACTTCGACCCGAGGCGCGTTGATCGCCGAGGTGATCCCAGATGAACCCGCCGCCAAGGCGGGATTACGCTCCGGTGACGTGGTGGTTTCCATCAACGGGCAAACGGTAGTGGACTCCAGTTCTCTGCTACGGGTCGTGGCCCAGCAGACCCCGGGTGAATCAGTTAAGGTCGAGGTGATGCGCCAAGGCAAAAAGCAGTCCTTCGCCGTCACCCTGGGCACCCGGGATCCTGAGCGTCTGGCTCAGCGAGGTGTGCCGTCCCCAAGTGAGGACCAGGAAACATCCTTGGGCATTTCCCTACGCCCGATTGACGAGCGTGAGGCCAGGGCCATGGGCATGACCCGCCCGCAGGGCCTGCTGGTCACCGCCGTGGAGGTCGAATCCGAAGCCGCTCGCGCCGATGTTCGCGCCGGTGACATCGTCATGGAAGCCAACCAGCAGCCCGTCAACTCCATAGACGACTTTCAACGAATCCTCCGTGAAGACGCCGCGGAAAAAGGCGTGGTCATGCTACTCATCCGCCGACAGGCCCAGACCATCTTCCGAACCATTCCCCTGGAATAGCTCCCTCTCTTCAAACAGCCTCAAAAGGCGGCGCGACAACGCGCCGCCTTTTTTATTGTGCTTTCTCCATGGATCGACTATGCGGCGATGGTCATGCCCACATCCCATTGCTCGTCAACGAGACTTCTTGCGGGCTGCAAGGTCAACATTTATTTGCATATCCACGGTCTTCGCGGCGATGGATACCACGAATTGACGACGTTGTTCCTGCCTCTGCCGAGCCCACACGATATATTGACCGTCACCCCAGGCTTGTCCGGCGTCGGACTGACGTTGTCCTGTTCCGATGATACGGTACCTCGCGACGAGAACATCCTGGTCACGAGCTACGAACATTACGGGAAAGCGACGGGTTTCTATCCGGACGTGCATGTTCACCTGCAAAAAAACATTCCCATGGGGGCCGGGCTTGGGGGCGGCAGCAGCGATGCGGCGGTCTTCCTGAAATACCTGAACGACAGAGCCGGCGATTCCGGCTTGAGTGACGTCGAACTCACGAGCATGGCCGACGATCTCGGTGCGGACGTTCCCTTCTTTCTGCTAAGCAGGCCTGCATGGGCCACCGGACGGGGCGACCGACTGACTCCGGTGGACCTTCCGCTGAATGGCTTGACCATGGTTCTGGCTTGCCCCCGGATTCACGTTTCCACGGCTTGGGCTTACAAAGCCTGGGACGAGGAGTGGCTGAAAAAACCATCGGCCCCACCTCTCTTGACACCCCAAGGCGCTCCGGATATGTTCCCCGCTTTGCCAAATATCGCCTTTTACAACAGCTTTGAAGTGCCGGTATTCGCGAAGCATCCGCAATTGCGGGCCGTGAAAGAGACGCTCCTCACATCGGGGGCGAGCGGAGCCGTAATGAGTGGTAGCGGAGCAAGCCTTTTTGCCGTGTTTCGTGAACCCGCCCAGGCGGAGAGAACAGCGTGTCGGCTCCGAAAGAAAGACATCCCCACGCATGTCTTTCCATCTTAGCCCAGACTATTCGGCAAACTGATCACTGGGGTGTCGCCAAGCGGTAAGGCACGGGTCTTTGGAATCCGCATTCGGAGGTTCGAATCCTCCCACCCCAGCCATTTTTTCAAGGAATCCCCTCATGGCCCTTCATGGCGAAATGAAAATCCTCTCCGGTTCCGCGAACCCTCCCCTGGCCAAAGCCATCTGTGACCACCTGGGCACCAGACTGACGCCTTGTCTTGTTGAAACGTTCAGCGACGGAGAAATTCGCGTCGAAATCGGCGACAATGTCCGAGGAGACGACGTCTTCGTCGTGCAGCCCACCTGCGCCCCCGTCAACTACAACCTTATGGAACTCTGCCTTGTGCTGGACGCTTTGAAGCGAGCCAGCGCCAAGCGGGTCACCGCCGTGATTCCGTATTACGGCTACGCCCGACAAGACCGCAAGGTGGTCCCTCGTGCGCCCATCAGCGCGAAACTCGTGGCCGACTTTCTGACCGTTGCCGGTGTGCATCGCCTGTTGACCATCGATCTCCATGCCGGACAAATCCAGGGTTTTTTCAACATTCCCGTTGACAATCTCTACGCGGCCCCGATTCTGCTCGATAATATCAAAAAGTTGACCGACAGTCCCGACAACCTCGTCATCGTCTCGCCCGACGCCGGCGGGACGGAGCGGGCACGTGCCTATGCCAAACGTCTTTGCGCGGGATTGGCCATCATCGATAAACGTAGGGTCTGCCCCAATCAAGCTGAAGCCATGAACGTCATCGGCGATGTGGAAAACAAGCTCGCTGTTGTGCTCGACGACATGATCGACACCGCCGGAACCATGGTCCAAGCCGCCAAGGTGCTCATGGACAAGGGCGCGCAAAGCGTCGTAGCCTGTGCCACGCATGGCGTTCTTTCCGGCCCCGCTGTGAAACGCTTGCAGGATTCGGCCTTCAACCAAGTTTACGTCACGGACACGATTCCCTTGAAAAATGAGGCCCAGGCCTGCAATAAGATCCAAGCGCTGTCCGTGGCCAGCATTCTGGCCAAAGCGGTACATAACATCCACACCGAATCATCGGTCAGCGTCCTTTTTGTCTAATCAATACCCTTAAGGAGATACAGGCATGTCCAATCAAGCAACCCTTAGCGTCGACGTCCGCTCTGAAACCGGTTCGGGGCAATGTCGCAGGCTGCGCAACAAGGCTTTTGTGCCGGGTATATTTTACAATGCCCAAGGAGCGAACCTGCTTTTTTCCGCTGAGCGGACACCACTTCAAAAACTGTATAACAAGGTCGGGCTGTCCCAGGTCTTTCAACTGGAAATCAAACAGAGCGGGGAGAGCCAGCTCCATCCGGCGATCATCCGCGATATTCAGTTCCATCCCGTAAAAGGCTCCATCACCCATATCGACTTCTTTGGAGTGGACTTAACCAAGAAGATCAATGTCTACATTCCCGTTGAAGTCACCGGCAAACCCAAAGGCGTTGTCCTCGGCGGCATGCTGGAAACCTTTCGGGACGAACTCGAAGTCGTTGGCCTGCCAATGTCCATCCCGGAGAAGATCGTCATCGACGTCACGGCGTTAGAAATCAACCACAACGTGCATGTTCAGGACCTGAAGCTCCCCGATAACGTGGAATTCGTCTTTGAAGACAACTTCGCGGTTGTTGGCGTCGTCAGCCCCTCGGCCAGCGATTCCGAAGCCGAGGAAGGCGAAGCGGAAAAGGGCGAGTAATCATTCTCCCGCCTTGGCCGAACATTTCATCCTTTGGCCAAGGTGGTTTTTTCTCTCCGGGTGTCACCACCCTCCGCTTTTCCGGCAATTTCGTCACGGCAAACGAATTTTACATAGCTCCGCGTTACCTGCGGGTAACGCCGCCCGAAATCCTTTCTCTCCTTTCTCCCTAGCACCACATGCAAAGCCGAGGCTTTTACGGGCTCATCGTTGGTCTGGGCAATCCCGGGCCGGAATACGAACGCACTCCGCACAACATGGGCTTTTTGGCCCTGAATGCTCTTTTCTCCTCCTCTCCAAGCGTTTGGCGAGCCGTAAAGGCTCCGGTGGGAAAGTGTGAACTCCATCGAGGAGAGAGCAACGGCTCAACTTGGTTGGCCGTCAAGCCCTTGACCTACATGAATCGCAGCGGAGACGCCGTTGGACCATTGGCCCGTTGGTACCGCATCCCCGCTGAGCACATCCTCGTGGTCCATGATGAGCTCGACCTCCCTCCCGGCACCCTGCGCTTTAAAATGGGAGGAGGTGCTGCCGGGCACAAGGGGATATTGTCCATCGTTCAATCGTTGGGGACAAACGCTTTCCCCAGGCTGCGCGTCGGCATAGGCCGCCCTCCATCCGGCCACGACCCGGCGGGTTATGTCCTACGCCCCTTCCACGCGGAAGGCCTGACCGCCCTTCCCGAGACATTGGCCACGGCGGTCACAGCGATCACGACGTTTTGCACCAAGGGATTAGCCTGGGGAATGCAGGAATTGCACGGCGGTCAACGAAAATGCTCAGCCTCAAGCCAGGCCGAATGACCCTTTTTGGTTTCCCACGAGAGAAAACCATGGACTCTTCGTCGACTTCAGGATATTGTGAAAAAAGTCATTAGGGGATTATGCTTGATCAGTACCTCATATCAGGAGTGGTGAACGTGTTCTCGGTTAACGACTTGGTAGTATACCCGGCACAAGGTGTTGGAAAAATCGAGAAAATCGAAAGTCAGGAAATCGGGGGTTGTCAAACCAACCTGTACATTATCCGTATCTTGAACAACAATGTTATGGTCATGGTTCCCGTGCACAACGCCGCCAACGTCGGCCTGCGTGCTTTATGCACCAGCGAGCAGGGCGAAGCCATGTTGGTATACATCCGGGATCGATCCGACTTTACCGGATATACTGGACAGAATTGGAACCGAAGATACCGGGAGTACTCGGAAAAACTTAAGAGTGAAAACCTCCGAGATGTCGCCTACGTTCTCAAGGAATTGATCCTGATCGGCAAGGACAAGGAACTGTCTTTCGGAGAGCGACGTCTACTGGAACAAGCTTTGCATCTGATTACAACGGAACTGGCCTTTTGCCTGGACAGCACACCGTCCGACATTCGCACCAAAATCTATTCATTTTTTGAAGATATTCTTAAGCCCGTCGAAGAGAGTGGAACCGTCGAGCCAAAGCAGGATGAAAAGTGAGGCCATATCGATTCGTTCTTCGACTCGACTCACAACCGGGGGACGCTTTTTCCACACGAAGCTGGCTTTTCCCAGTCTCGTCCCGTCACGTGCGGAGTCTCTATCAGCAGCACCAAACTCAGTCGGCTTTTTCCGTTCTCACCAACCAAAGCACCTCGGAAAAGCTTCAAAAAAATCTTGCCAAAACGAGCTGTTGTTCGGTAAGGTTAAGGAACGCATCATATGGTTTCCACCTGTGCCAGCCTTCCATTTCCGTTTCATTCCGTTCACGCAAATTTTGATTCATCGCCTGCCCCTTTTGCACCGACCACTTGTCAAAATATTTTTTCCCATATATTGCAATCTTCCATCCACGCATGACCATCTTCACACTTGGTTTCTTCAGCGCATTTTTTTGGGACGCCGTGCGACGTCAAACGTTGATTTCACACTACTTACTACACTAGCGAAACATATCCGCTTTTTTTGCATATCACAGAACGTTGCCTATTTTCGACACACCACTCTTCCTTGTTTAAGGTCATTTCTCTTTCCGGTTTTTCTTGATATGAGGCCGGTTCTTCTGTGTTGTTGCGACATGCTCCATGTCATGTCCAATCATTTATTTGTTCTTGTTTTAGTTGATCAGCAATACGTTTTTTCCAAAACTTCTTGCGGGAGATTTGAGCGAAGGTACGAACTATGAATTTGTCCGAATTGAAAACCAAGTCCATGTATGAACTGACTGAACTGGCGAACCAGTTCAAGGTGGAGAACCCGAGCAACTTGCGTAAACAGGAGCTTATTTTCGCGCTTTTGCAAGCCTGCTCATCACAAAACGGCTCCATATTCGGAGAAGGTGTATTGGAGATCCTCCCCGACGGGTTCGGCTTTCTTCGTTCGCAGATGTACAGCTACATGCCCGGGCCGGATGACATCTACATATCTCCATCTCAAATTCGACGATTCGGCTTGCGTACCGGCGACGTCATCTCCGGACAAATCCGCCCACCCAAAGACGGCGAGCGATATTTCGCCTTGCTCAAGGTCAAGGAAATCGGCTTCGCTCCCCCGGAAAAATCCAAACAACTGGTTCTATTCGACAATCTGACTCCCATTTATCCGGACAAGCGCTTTGTCATCGAAAACGGCAAAGAAAACTACGCCTCGCGCATCATCGATTTGCTCACGCCCATCGGCATGGGGCAACGCGGACTGATTGTCGCGCCCCCGCGAACCGGGAAAACCGTTCTACTGCAAACCATCGCCAACTCCATCAGCGCCAACCACCCAGACATCTACCTGATCGTGCTGTTGATCGACGAACGTCCAGAAGAAGTCACGGACATGGCGCGGACCGTCAACGCGGAGGTCGTCAGTTCCACCTTCGACGAACCCCCGACTAGGCATGTACAGGTCGCCGAAATGGTTCTTGAAAAAGCCAAGCGTCTAGTGGAACGTAAATACGACGTCGTGATCCTCCTTGACAGCATCACCCGCCTGGGACGCGCGTACAACACGGTCACACCCTCTTCCGGCCGCGTCCTTTCCGGCGGCCTGGACGCCAACGCCCTCCAACGCCCGAAACGTTTTTTCGGCGCGGCGCGGAACATCGAGCAAGGCGGAAGCCTAAGCATCATCGCCACGGCATTGATCGACACCGGGTCGCGCATGGACGAGGTCATCTTCGAGGAATTTAAGGGCACCGGCAACATGGAGATCTACCTGGATAGACACTTAGCCGACAAACGCATGTTCCCCGCCATCGACATCAATCGTTCCGGGACCCGCAAGGAAGAACTCCTACTCAGCGAAGACGTTCTGAATCGCGTCTGGATTTTGCGCAAGGTGCTTTCTCCCATGAATACCCACGACTCCATGGACTTCCTGCTGGGCAAGATGCGTGGCAACAAAAGCAATCGCGAGTTTTTGGACATGATGAACAAGTAACCCTCAACGACGGCTGTCGCCTTGCAAGCCGCCTTTTCATGACTATATCCGGAGGATGCCTCTGTTGTTCTCCCCTCGCCTCCGAACGGACATTCACATCCGACGCCCGGCACATCAGCCATCTTCTGGAATACTCCGTCGATTCATTCCTTCTTTCGCTTCATGCATTGGAATCGTCGTCTTGCTGGTATTGTTTTTTACAGCTGCGCGCCCTTCCACGGCTTTCGCCCAATTGTCGTTGGGCCGTTTTACCGTCTCCGATGAAATTGAATTGGGCCGAAAATTCAATATCCTGATCCGGTCCCGCTTGCCTCTGGTCGAGGATCCGGAAATCCTCGCCTATGTCGAAGGTATCGTCGAACGCCTACGGGTCCATATGCCTCCGCAGCCGTTTCCCATTCGGGTCGGGGTAATCCGGCATGGCGCGCTCAACGCCTTCGCCGGCCCCGGCGGCCACATCTTCGTCCATACCGGACTGTTGCAACATCTGGATAACGAGTCGGAATTCGCCGGGGTAGTCGCTCACGAGCTGGCCCACGTTTCCCAACGCCACATCGCCAGCCGCATTGAGAAAGCCCAAATCGTCAACCTTGCCTCTTTGCTCGGAATTCTGGCCGGAGTTTTTCTGGGAGGAGAAGCCCAGTCCGCCATGGTTTACGGATCAGTGGCCGCCGGACAAAGCGCCATGCTTGCCTACAGCCGAGAAGACGAGAGGGAGGCCGACCAAGTAGGGATGAACTATCTCGTGGCCGCCGGATTTCCACCGCAAGGCATGGTCCAATCCTTTGAAGCCATCCGAAAGCTGCGCTGGCTCGGCGGCTCGTTTCCTTTATATCTGAGCACCCACCCGGGAGTTGAAGAGCGGATTTCCTATCTCAAGGATCGCGTGGACAGAATGCCCCCGGAAGTCCGGAATCGCCAGGAGCACAACACTGCCTACCAGCGGGCTCGGATGCTGGTCATGGCCCGCTATACGGACCCGGACAAAGCCTTGGCCTTTTTCCGGGACGAAAAGCTTGATCTCTGTTTGAACACCCTCGGGAAAGCCATTGCCTTGGATCGAGCGAATCAAATCCTTGAAGCCCGCTCCGCTTTTGAACAGGCTTTGACCTGTGCTCCCGGGGACTCCCTGGTTCTGCGAGAAGCAGGCGACTTTTTTCTGCGTCAGGGAGATTTCGACGTCGCGGCTCGCCACCTCCAGGATGCGGTCCTGCGCAATCCCAAGGACCAATTGGCGCTCTATCATTACGCCAGAGTTCGCATCGCCCTTGGTCAACCCGCCGAAGCCATCCCCCTTTTGGAACGAATCCTGGCCCAGCTTCCCGAACAGTCTGCGGTTCACGCCCTGTTGGGCAGAGTCCAGGGACAAGAAGGGCGTCTTTTTTCCGCGCATCTCCACCTCGCCTATGCCGCTCTCTATTCCAGGGACAAGCGTCAATACCAGTTCCATCTGACTCGGGCTCAGGAACATTCACGTGCCGCCCGGGATGAAGCCGATCTGAGCAAACTTCGCGAGGCGTTCAAGGAACGTGAAGATTTTTTGTAAGTCGCCTTGAGGGGACCGGAAATTGAAAACGGCCGGGCGGCACCATTGCCGCCCGGCCGTTTTTTCGAGGAGGACGAAAAACTTGTTGGTTATTTTCGGGAGCCCCCCGAACCGGTGAACTCCGGATAGGCTTCAAGGCCGCACTCTGCCAGGTCCATACCCTGATACTCCATTTCTTCTCCCACGCGGATCCCCATGGTCGCTTTCAGGATCATCCAGATAATCAAACTGGCGGTGAATACGAACCCGAAGATGCACACGATGCCGGCCAACTGGCCAACCAGGGTCGCATCCTCGTTAGAAAGGAGCACTGCGAGCAGGCCCCAGATGCCGACCACGCCGTGCACGGAAATCGCGCCCACCGGGTCGTCGATGCGCAGCTTGTCCAAGGCGACGATGGAGAAGACCACGATAATGCCGCCGACAGCGCCGATAATGGTCGCCAGAAGCATGGAGGGCGTATCCGGCCCCGCGGTAATGGCCACCAGGCCGGCCAGGGCTCCGTTCAACCCCATGGTCAGGTCTGCTTTACCGAAAAGCAAGCGTGCGGTGGTCAGTCCGGCGACGACTCCCGCGGCGGCGGCCAGGTTTGTATTCGCGAAGACCATGGCCACGGCATTGGCCGACTCCACGTCGGACACCTTCAACTCGGAACCGCCATTGAATCCAAACCAGCCCATCCAGAGAATGAACGTCCCCAAGGTCGCCAAAGGCATGTTCGCGCCGGGGATTGGATTGATTTCCCCGTCCGGACCGTACTTCCCCTTACGTGCTCCCAGCAACAGGACAGCGGCCAAGGCGGCGCTCGCTCCGGCCATATGCACGATGCCTGAACCGGCGTAATCCGAGTACCCCAACCCGTCGAGAAATCCTCCGCCCCAGCTCCAGTACCCCTGAATGGGATAAATGAAGCCCGTCAGGACCACGGCAAAGACGAAGAACGACCACAGCTTCATCCGCTCGGCCACGGCGCCGGAAATGATCGACATGGCTGTGGCCACGAAAACGACCTGAAAGAAAAAGTCGGCGATGTTCGAATAGTATGGGGCGTCCTCGCCGCCAGCGACGACATCGGCGACGGAGTTGTCTCCGCCGACCAGAAAACTCAAGCCGGGAATGATCGAACTGGAAGAGTCTCCATACATGATGTTGTAGCCCACAAGCATGTACATGATGCAGGCGATGGAGTAGAGGCCGATATTTTTAGTCAAGATTTCCACGGTGTTTTTAGAGCGGACCAACCCGGACTCCAGCATGGTGAACCCGGCGGCCATCCACATGACCAGCATCCCGGACATCAGGAAATAAAAGGTATCCAGGGCGTAACTGACTTCAAGCAACATTTCCACGGTATATTCCCTCCATTTATAGAAAGAGCGTTATGTAGCGACGAATCGATTCCCGTTTCTACTGATTACAAGGCTTCCGTTCCGGTTTCTCCGGTCCGGATCCGCAAGCATTTTTCCAGATCAAAGACAAAAACCTTGCCGTCGCCGATTTTTCCGGTATGGGCGGCTTTCTGAATGGCCTGAATCACCTTGTCCACCTGATCGTCGTCGATCGCCGCTTCCAACTTGAGCTTTGGCCGGAAGTCCACGACATACTCCGCCCCGCGATACACTTCCGTGTGCCCCTTCTGGCGCCCGAACCCCTTGACCTCGGTCACCGTCAAACCCTGAACGCCTATTTCCATGAGCGCGGTCCGGACATCGTCCAACTTGAACGGCTTGATGACTGCTGTGATCCATTTCATAATCAAGTGCCTCCCTTACGTATGATAAAGATTTACAAAAACCGCATGACGCACACAAAGAAAAAACCCAACAAACAGCCTTTAAACTTGTTCTACTTTGAACAAAGCAAAGCTCAGGCCAATACAATTAACATATTGAAATAATAGTTTTCTACCTACAAAGGTTGCAGCCTGACAAGAAAACATGCAACATTTTTGTCAATCAACGGCTACACCAAGACCTTCAACCAGAAGAACATAACATTTTTGTATTTTACTACACTTAGCAAAGCCAATACGGATTGTCGGCTGAAATATCACAGGGAGATGCCCCACTCCCTGCTCAATGGCCCCTCAATCACTTCTCACGGCTTGAAACTTCGACGCGCCCGCTCTTGCCATGCCGAAGAATGCAGTCAACGCTTCTTTACATTATTGTATCTTGCCCCCGAGGACGTGTTCACTTCTGGGACGGGATCCGGCAGTGTCCGGTCCGTCCGCGTCCCAGCGGAGCACTAAAAACCTGTACAACCAACATGATGTCATGTAGGAATTTGCCCGTTCAGGTTTGCGGCTGACCACTTTGGAGGCCAATACGTGTGAAAATACTTCGCTGAAAAACAGGGAAGTGGTTTATCAACATCAAGAAACAAAAGGAGTGCACGATGATTTTTGAACCAAGCCTGGCCTATGCCATGGGGGGATCCGGAGCCGAAGCTCAAGGCAATCCGATTACAGCGTTCGTTCCGTTGATCGTCATGTTCGCGATCTTTTATTTTCTGCTGATTCGCCCCCAGCAGAAGAAAGCCAAGCAACACCGCGAAGTTCTCTCCAACCTCAAAAAAGGCGACCGCATCCTGACCGCCGGAGGGGTTTACGGCCGCATCCACTCCATCACCGACGACGTCCTGACCATTGAAATCGCCGACAACGTCAAAATCCAGGCCAACCGCAACTATATCGCCGGGCTCGCGGAAACGGACGTCAAGCCGGTCAGCAGGGACCCAAAATAACCCTTCCTTAAAACTCGTAGCGAACGTCTTCGCGACGACCCGCCCAACGCACGGTGCTGCTCCGGTGTCGCGCCGGAGTATTCCGTGCGTTTATTTCGTGCTGGGAACGTTCGTCTACCTGCTTGGAATAATTCAGAGGAACAACCATGAAGATGAGCTTGCGAATACGGATCGCCCTGGCCTTGATCGGCCTCTTGCTGGGCGGCCTGTATGCTTTGCCCGCCCTGACCAACCTCCAGGGCACGTTCTTGGGAAAAGTCCTGCCGGAAAGCGAAATTCGGCTCGGCCTGGACCTGCGGGGGGGGATGCATTTGACGCTGGGCGTCGACATCCCCAGGGGCGTGGCCAACACCATGGCCCAGTTCGGCCAGGACATCCGCTCCGAGGCCCAGGATGACGGCATTTTCATCCTCCGGCCGCAGGTGGTGAACGACACGAAACTGGAATTCACGCTGGCCCGCGGAGACCAACAGGATCAGTTCGAGCGCATGCTCCGCAACCGTTTTGACAATCTGCAGATTTTATCCAAGCAGACGCAGGAAGCGGGGCAGATTCGCTATGCCGTGAGCATGACCCAGCAATACCGGGCCCATGTCGAGGATCTGCTCGTGGAGCAGGCCATCAAGACCATCCGCAATCGCATCGACCAGTTCGGCGTGGCTGAACCGGACATCCGCCGCCAAGCCGAAGGACGGATTCAGGTCCAACTGCCCGGCCTTCAGGATCCGGAACGGGCCGTGGCCATCATCGGACAAACCGCGCACCTGGAGTTCAAGCTGGTGGACGACCAGGCGGACATCGACCGCGCACTGCGCGGTATTTTGCCCCCGGACGCGGAACTGGCCTCCATGCATACCCGAAACCCGGACGGTTCGGTTTCCCAAACCCCCATCGTCATCAAGCGGGACACCCTGATGACCGGTGAATTCATCACCGACGCCCGGGTCAGCTTTGATCAGTTCAACCAGGCCTACGTCGGACTGAACTTCAATGCGCGCGGATCCAGGCTGTTCGAGCGGATCACCGGCGAAAACACCGGACGTCGGCTGGCCATCGTCCTGGACGGCAACGTCCATTCCGCGCCGGTGATCCAGGAGCGCATCGCCGGAGGACGGGCCAGCATCACCGGGCGCTTCACTACCGAGGAAGCAACGGACCTGGCACTGGTGCTCCGGGCCGGAGCCCTGCCCGCCCCGGTGCACATCATGGAAGAGCGTACCGTGGGCCCTTCCCTGGGTCGGGAATCCATCGAGCGCGGCCTACAAGCGGCTTTGATCGGAGGAGCGCTGATCCTCGTCTTCATGCTCGTCTATTACAGCATGTCCGGCATCGTAGCCAACGCGGTTCTGTGCCTAAACATTCTGTTGGTCATGGCCGGGTTGGCGGCTTTCGGCGCAACGCTGACCCTGCCCGGCATCGCGGGCATCATCCTGACCATTGGTATCGCCGTGGACGCCAACGTGCTCATATTCGAGCGCATCCGGGAAGAAATCCGGCGCGGCCTGACCCCGGCCATAGCCATTGATGAAGGGTACAGCCGCGCTCTTAAGGCCATCGTGGACGCCAACATCACCACCATCATCGCGGCCATCGTCCTCTATCAATTCGGCACAGGACCGATCCGGGGCTTTGCCGTGACTCTGACCCTGGGTATTCTGGCGTCCATGTTCACCGCGATTTTCGTCTCGCGGATTTTCTTCGATTTCTGGCTGAAGTGGCGCAAGCCCGGTACGCCGTTGAGCATATAAGGAGCAGATGACAGCATGGGACTGCAAATCATTCGTCCGGACACCCGGATCAACTTCTTGAAAATGCGCTACGGAGCCTTTCTGGTCTCCGGCCTGCTGATTCTGGCCGGCCTCCTTTCCTTGGTCGTCAAAGGCGGTCCCCAAATGGGAATCGACTTTTCCGGCGGCATGATCATCCAAATCAAGTTTGATCAACAGGTGGAGCTGAGTCGCGTCCAACAGGCCCTTCAGGGCGCCGACCTGCCCGGGCTCGGCGTACAGCGCTTCGGCACGGCCCAGGACAATGAGTTCCTGGTCCGCACCTCGGCCTCGGATCTTGTATCCGACGCTGCTCGCCGCGATGTCCAGGCCAATCTGGACCAGAACTTGGCCGGCATCGGATTCGAAATCCAACGTTTGGAAATGGTCGGCCCCCGGGTCGGCGCTGATCTTCGAGCACAGGCCATGGAGGCGCTCTTCTACGCCATTTTGCTGATCGCGATCTACATTTCCGGCAGATTTGAACAGCGCTGGTTCCCGGCCGTAGTCATGGCCGCCGGACTGACCGGTGGCATCGCGGCCCTGCGCTGGCTGGGCCTGCCCATGGAGCTATTGGTCGTCGCCGCCCTGCTGATTACCATCGGCCTGTGCTGGAAGCTTAAGCTCTCCTATGCCCTAGGGGCCGTGGTCGCCCTGGTTCACGACGTGTTTATCACTCTGGGCATGTTTTCCCTGCTGAACAAGGATCTGGATCTGGCCATCATCGCCGCCTTTTTGACCATCATCGGCTATTCCCTCAACGACACGATCATCGTCTACGACCGCATCCGAGAGAATATCCGCGACAAGGTGGACATGACCCTGCCCAAGGTGATCAACCTGAGCATCAACCAGACCTTAAGTCGAACCATCCTCACGTCCGGAACCACCCTGATGGTCGTGCTGTGCCTGGTATTGCTTGGCGGCGGCGTGATCCACGATTTCGCCCTGGCCCTGCTCATCGGCATCGGGGTGGGGACCTTCTCCTCCATCTTCATCGCCAGCCCGATCCTGCTGGGCCTGTCCAAGATCGCGGACGTGGACCTGGAGGCCGAGGCCGGTCGGGAGGCGGATACCGTTGCCGTATAAACCACCGTAAGCATTGCACCAGCTTCATCTCTATTGTTAAACGGCCCGGCGGATATCCGCCGGGCCGTTCTTTTTCGGGGAAGACAACAGTCGCTCAGGATATACACAAAATCCCGCCATACTCTCTCGTCGACAATTGACCATGGCTGATCAGGACTTATTACTGACCGGAAGAAGACCTCCGTCACCTTTCAAAAAAAGGATGTAGCCATGCTCAAACATACACCGGAAATCAGCGCTCGCCTCTCCGGGTCGCTGTATGGATTCCTGATCGCTGACGCCCTTTCCATGCCGGTGCACTGGTATTATGATCGGCTTTCCCTGCACAAGGACTACGGCCTAGTCCGGGACTACCAGCAACCCCGCAACCCCCATCCGGACAGCATTCTCTGGCGCTCTCGCTACCGCCCGGCCGGACCGGAGGCGGACATTTTGCACAACCAGGCCATGTTCTGGGGCGAACGCGGGGTGCATTACCATCAATTTCTGCGGGCCGGGGAAAACACCCTGAACATCAAGCTAAGCCGTCTGCTCATGGACCACATCCTGACGTCCGACGCCTACGACCAGGACCGGTATCTTGCCCGGTACGTCTCCTTCCTGACCACTCCGGGCAAGCACAACGAAACCTATATCGAAGAGTGCCACCGGGAGTTCTTCAAGGCCTGGGTCCTGCGCAAAAAAGGCAAGATCGCGACTACTCCGGAGGAAAAGCATATCGGCGGACTGTGCCTGCCGATTCCGATCCTGCTCTTCTTTCACGACGAACCACTCAAGGCCCTTCAAATCGGCCAAGCTCACCTGGAACTGACCCACCCGGGTCCACTAATGCGGGACGCCTTCTCCGCGTTCGGCATAATTCTTCAATCCGTTCTGGACGGAGCGGATATCCGGCAGGCCCTGGAGATGGAACTTCCCGAAAAACCAAGCGTCTTCACCGCCTACTCCTTTGATGAGCTGGCGGAACTCGACGATGCGGACGTGGCGATGAACGTCTTCAGCACGGCCTGCTATGTTCAGCAATCCCTTCCGCTGGCGTTCTACCTGGCCTGGAAATACCAGGACGACCCGGAGCAGGCCCTGATCGTGAACACCAACCTTGGCGGCGACAACTGCCACCGGGGCGCGGTGCTCGGAGCACTTTTGGGAGCCATGCACGGAGAGCGGGCCTGGCCTGAGCGCTGGATCGACGGCCTGCTGGATCCTCCGATCCGTTTCAAGGACCGCCTGACCGACGATGCCCGAATCCGCGCCTAGACGTCGCCAAATACGCACATTTTCCCCGTTCCAATGGGGCTGGAGCCTTTCACGGCACCAGCCCCTTTTTTTTTGGAGAAGGGCGAACACGTGGAGAGTGGACCGATTTGGTGCGACTTTTCAGTTCCTTTTGTGCGAAATAGGAAAACCCCTTGATACCGCAACTTTTTTTCGGCACAACGAAGCCTTTGCATTCCGGACAGGCCATTCCACCCGCCGGGAACGCGGAAAACGAACATCGAGCGGAGGTTCATCATGGATTTGTGGCAGGAACAGATGCGATATCACGTCAACACGTTGGAAAAACTCAAGACCTACATCAACGTCACGGATCGGGAGGAACGGGCCATCACGGAAATGCCGACCCGCTGGGGAACCACCCCCTACTTCGCCGCGTTGATGGGCCGGGACGACCCCGATTGTCCGATTCGCAGACAGGTGGTGCCCAGCATCCAGGAGCGGGAGAACACTTACGGCGTTCCCAATTATTTGATCTGGAAGGAAAACAGAGACACCTCGGAAATTCGGCCGGACTGCATCGCCAGACAATACATTGATCGGGTCGCCTTCACCGTTTCCGATGCCTGCGCCATCTACTGTCGGCACTGTTTCCGCAAGGAACTGGTCGTGGACAGGGACTTGCAACTACGCTTTGACGTTGAAGAAGGACTGAAATGGATTCGGGAGCACCCGGAAGTGCGGGACGTTTTGATCACCGGGGGTGATCCCTTCCTGTTTTCAGACGAGAAACTGGACTACTTGATCCGCAAGCTTCGCGAAATGCCGCACTTGCAGATGATCCGCTTCGGAACGCGGACCCCCATCGTCCTGCCGCAACGGGTCACCGAGGGGCTTAAAAAGGTTCTCGCCGGACGCCATCGGGTGCCCATCTGGATCAACACCCAATGCAATCATCCCAAGGAAATCACCGAACAAACCGCCCAGGCCGTTTACGACCTGCTGACCTGCGGGGTGAACGTCGGCAACCAGGCCGTGCTACTCAAGGGCATCAACGACGATCCGGCCACCTTTCGTGAGCTGCACCAGAAGCTGCTCACCGTGCGCATCCGGCCCTACTACGTCTTCTATTGTGAACCCGCGCCGGGCATCGACCACTTCCGGACTCCGGTGGAAAAAGGCGCGGAGCTGATCCGGGACGCCATCCGCGGCCACACCACCGGCCTGGCCCAGCCCATGTACGTCATCGCCACGAACATCGGCAAAATCCCGCTGATGCCCGACTACTACATTCAGGGCAAAGATGAAAAGGAATACACCCTGCGCAACTACCAGGGCAAAACCACCCAGTGGCCGAACATCCCGGAATAGCCGTCATGCGGTCCGGACCGGAGCACCGGCCCGGACCTCGTCTCGCTTCCATATTCCACTCGTGGGGCCCCGAGTCTTTCCCCTCGGTGCCCCATGCCATCACTTAACAACTCAGGTAGTTTCCCAGTTCCCGCGGCGTAACGTGGGTGCGGTGCTCTTCCCAACTGGCGATCTTCAAGCACAGATAGTGGTTGTAGATGCTCTCGCCCAGAAGGTTGCGCAGGAATTCGCTGCGCTCCGCCTCCACCAAGGCCTCATACATGCTCCGGGGCAGGAAGCGTTCGTCCCAAACCCGACAATCGAAAAGACTGCGATAGACACTGCCCATGTCCGGTGGTCCGCACTCTTCTCCTTCCCGGAGCCCCTGAAGCCCCATTTCGATCAAAGCCGCCATCTGAAGGTACACGTTGCCGGACGGATCCGGGCTGCGTAGCTCCAGCCGGGTGCTTTCCGGGCTGACGCAGTAGGGCAGACGGACCATGGAGCTACGGTTCTTGATCCCCCAACCCACCACCATGGGCGCTTCCCGCTCCGCCACATAGGCCTTGTAGGAATTGTACGTGGAGGCCATGATGATGGATGTCTGGCGGGCGTACTTCAGAATTCCGGCGATGAATTGCCGAGCTTGGCTGCTCAGCCGGTGCTCACTTTGGGCGTCGTGGAACAGGTTTTCTCCTTCTTGATTCCACATGGAGATATGCAGGTGAAAGGCGTTGCGGTTCTGGCCGTCAAAGGGCTTGGGCATCAGGGTCATGTGCATGCCCTGTTCCGCGGCCACCCGCTCCGCGACGTAGTTGAAGAGCAGGGTCCTGTCCGCGGCGGACAGAGCGTCCGTGTGCTCCAGGTTGATTTCGTGCTGAGATGCCGTAACCTCGTGATGGGTCTTTTCGTGACGGATGCCGCAGCGCTTGAGGGTGCGGATGATCTGGTTGCGCACGAAACCGCCCTTGTCGTGGGGATCGGAGTGAAAATAGCCTGCCTTGTCCGAATGGATGTTTTTAGTGAAGTCATCGCTTTTGAGGAGAAAGAACTCGTATTCCGGAGCCACCTGAAAGCGTACGCCGAATTCCTCCATGGCTCGCTCCAAGGTCCGTTCAAGGACGGCCCGAGGATCGGACAGAGACCGCCCGCCCATCAGGTTTGAAATCTTGGCGATACAGAAGCCGATCCGTTCACTGTTGAACTCCAGCACGCGGTAGCTCTCCGGAACGGGAAGCAACAGCCGGTCGCTGTCGTCCACCGTGGTGATCCCGGCAATGGAACTGCCGTCAAAACCCACCCCTTTTTCCACGATCTGGTCCATGAACTCCGGGTTGATGGTCAAGGCCCGAAGCCGTCCATTCAGGTCCGTGAAAAAAATCTTGATGAACTCCACATCCTCGTCCTTCCATGCCTCGGTCGCAGCCGTTTTTCCGACCGGATTCGGAACCGTGTCCGAATCAGTATTCGCTTCACCTTCCTGCCGCACGCCGTCCTCCTTGATCTCGGGTTGCCGATGGCATAACGGAGAAACCGTTTCTCCGTGTCCTGTGATGCGTTCCAGACGTAGTGAAAAAAGCTCCGTTTCTCAATAACCGCCGCCGACTTCATGCTCAGCGCCCTGCCCCCCGAGTCCTCAAACCCCGGAGTCCTGAATGGAGTGGCAATTCATTGAAAACTGGCCCGCCCTGCTGGCGGCCGCCTTTTTCCTCTACTGGCTGGCGGTGCTGGTGGTCCTGGTCAACGACCAGCGCGACCCGACGAAAACCCTGGCCTGGTTGGTGCTGCTCTCCTTTCTGCCGCTTTTTGGCCTGGCCCTGTACTATTTTTTCGGTCGCAACTGGCGCAAGATCGCCGAGCAGCGAGGGCTGCACGAACGACATCGGGCCATGGCCGGGCCGACCATGCGCGCGATTTACGCCCGGTACGCGGACATGGCGGAGTCCGGCCGGAAGTGGGCCGAAGAACGGGGCTACTCCCGCCTGGTCCGACTGATCGAGCAAACCGAGTCCACCCCGCCCCTGCCGGCCTGCGACGTGCGCATCCTGCCCAGCGGCGCGGACAAGTTCGCGCTCCTGAAGGAAGACCTGGCCCAGGCCAAGGAAACCATAAACATCCAGTACTTCATCTGGGAGAGGGATCGGTTGACCGCTGAGCTGTGCGCCATCCTCCTGGAGCGACTGCGGGCCGGGGTGGAAGTGCGGATGCTCAACGACTTCATCGGCAACCTGCCCTACCGCAAGACCGAACTGAACCGGCTGGCCGCCGCGGGCGCCAAGGTCCGTTTCGACGTCCGACAACTGAACAGGGCCAATTACCGCAACCACCGCAAGATCGTGGTCATCGACGGGGTGCGCGGATACACCGGCGGGATCAACGTGGGTCAGGAATACATCGACGGCGGAAGGCGCTTCCCCTCCTGGCGGGACACCCATGTCCGGTTTTGCGGTCCGGCCGTGGCCGAACTGCAAAAACTCTTCGCCCTGCGCTGGTCCGAGACCAGCCGGGAAGATTTATTCACCCCGCGCTTCTTCCCGGAGTCGTACCCCGTGCCCGAAAGCTGCGTTCCGGTTCAGGTCACGGCCACCAGCGTGGAGGACAAATGGCAAACCGCCCGCCGCGCCCACGTGCTGGCCATGGGCCACGCCCGCAAGCGCATCTGGATCCAGTCGCCCTACTTCGTGCCGGATGAACAGATCTACGAAACCATGGTCAACGCGGCCCTGGCCGGGGTGGACGTCCGCCTGATGATGACCGGACTGCCGGACAAGCGCACCGCCTGGTACGCGGCCCAGACCTATTTCGGTCCGCTTCTGGAGGCCGGCGGCCGGATCTATTACTACATGCAGGGCTTCCTGCACGCCAAAACCATGACCATCGACGGCAACCTGCTCTGCATCGGGACCATGAACATCGACATGCGCAGCCTGGAGCTGCACAAGGAACTGATGGTCTGGTTCCTGAACGATGACTTGGCCCGGCGCCACGACGCCATCTTTGAGCAGGATCTGGAGTCCTGCGAGGAATACACCCCGGCCCGTTTGCGCTCCCTCTCCAAACTCGCCGCGTTCCGCAACTCGGCCATGCGCCTGGCGTCCAACCTGCTTTGACGTCCCGCCCCGGATCATTGCGCCGGGACGGGACGCTGGTCCGGTCATCATCGCCCTTTATATCGATATGCCTCCCGCACCGTCTTCTGGATCGTTTTCCAGCGCCTCTTTTCCTGAATCCTCAGCAGAACGTCCTGCTCTCGCTGATGATACTTGATTTCCTTGCATTGGCGCAGCCAGCTCTCGTATCGCTCCATCTCCAGCAAGCCCTCCGCGAGAGCATCCTGCACGGCGCAGTCCGGCTCGCCATTATGCGAGCAATCCCGGAAACGGCATGAAGCCGCCAGCTCGTCGATATCCCCGAAGGACCGGTCCAAGGATTTTTCATCGGCCAGAAGTTGAATCTCCCGCAGGCCGGGCGTGTCGATGAGAATCGCACCGGTCGGCAGGATCATCAGTTGCCTGTGCGTGGTCGTGTGTCGGCCCCTGCCGTCCGCCTCGCGCACGACCGAGGTCTTCCGAGCTTCCCGGCCGATGACGGCGTTGATGATCGACGACTTGCCCACTCCGGAAGAGCCCAACAACACGCCGGTCCGCCCAG
This sequence comes from Desulfonatronum sp. SC1, assembly GCF_003046795.1. Lineage (NCBI taxonomy): Bacteria > Pseudomonadati > Thermodesulfobacteriota > Desulfovibrionia > Desulfovibrionales > Desulfonatronaceae > Desulfonatronum > Desulfonatronum sp. SC1. The sequence goes on from NZ_PZKN01000011.1 coordinate 79,541, forward strand.
GACCAAGGAGCGCAAGCGAGTCACGCAAACCATCTCCCGTCGCGGCGCTGATCAAATTAACGGCGACACCCGGGGCAACGGCTTCGGCCTGGAGTCGGGCCTTTTCCGGCTGGGCGTGAAGATCCGCCTTGTTCAGAAGAATGACCGGGTCGGCCCCGGACTCCCAGGCCAAGGTCAAATACCGTTCGATGCGTCGAGGCTTGAATTCCCGGTCCAGCCCGCTGACCAGAAAGGCGATGTCCGCGTTGGCCGCGACCACCTGCCCCTGGCTTTGGCCGCCGGCCACGCGCCGGATAAAGGCCGACCTCCTGGGCAGGATTTCGTGGACCATGCCGCGGGAGAAGGCATCTCCCGGTTCCGCGACCACCCAATCGCCCACGGCCGGATAGTCGGTCCGGGCAGCGGTTCGGTGCCTGAATTTTCCGCTCACTTCAGCCTGAAAGCGCCCTTGTTCAGACAAAAGGGTGTACACACCCCGGCCTTCACGGCTGACCCGCGCCGGTACGAGTCCGGGCTGCTGCCTGGAGGCAAAGGTCTCGGCCAAGCTGGAGGTCCAGCCCAGGGAGTGGAGATTCATGGCCGCACCTCCTCGTCGCCGGGTATCAGTCGGGGCAATTGGTCCATGGGGAACGGAGGCTTGCCCAAGGGGCGCACGGCCAAGGAAAGCAGGGCCATGGGGTTGTCGTCGCCGGCGATGCGGTTCATGCGGATCAACCCGCAGGATTGGCAGCGATGGAGCAAGGCCCAATCGCCATCATAGCGCACGGCAACGCCGACGGGTTCCATTCGTCCGTGACAACCGCTTCTCCGGTCGCCGGTACGCAGGTCGACGTGGAGACTCCAGAGGCAGTGGGGGCAATGATTTCGATGCTGGGTGCCGGGAGCTTCCCCGGGCACGGTGCGGTTGCAGTGACCGCAAAGAAAGGCGTTGGAAGACGGCAAAGCGCCGCCCCGACCGCGCATGTCGGATCTGGTTCGCATTGGATTTGTCCTATGTCTTGTCGTTGTCTGGATAAGGCGACGCCCCTTCGAACAGTCAAGGAGGCTGATCGAATCGGGGGACGCCTGCACGGACCGAAGTCCGAGCGCTCCATGGACGGGGAAATTGTGACGCGATGGGCCGGGGGAGACCCAAAACGGGCGGGATCAGACGAAGAAAATCAAGTACCGAAAATCCGGAACTCGACGCCTACGCAGCTCCTGCCCTTGCGCCACTCTCAACGACAAACACGGACATGCAAAACCTTTGCGGGATGATGTTGAAAAACAGCCGCGCTCTATTTCATGTGATCAGGCGGTTTGTCAAGAGGGATGATCGATATTTCAATAAGAGCACGACCACCGACAACCATGCCCCGATTAAAAAAACGGCACGACCTTGGCGATCGCGCCGTTTTACTCCGTCTTTCCTTACGTCCGGTCGGAGACAAGGAATATCTTCATCAGGGCCAGCTGTTGGCCTGAAGTCGGCCTTGCCGAACTGCCACGCGCCGGTTCACCGGGCAAATCATTCGCCAGCCCCTTGCGGGGCATACGTAATAACGGACAGCACCGCCCCTTGCGGATCCTGAAGAACGCTGAACCGGCCCACGCCGGGGATGTCCGTGGGCGGGAGGAGCACCCGCCCTCCGAGTTCCGAGGCTTTGCGGGCCACGGCGTCCACGTCCGTTACCGTAACGTAGGTCCCCCAGTGAGGCGGCATGCCCTCCGGCGCCTGAGGCGGCATGGCCATGATCCCGCCCACTTCCTCTCCTCCGGCCTTGACCACGGTGTAGTCCATGCCCTCCATGGGCATGTCCTCGATCTCCCAGCCAAGCAAATCCCCATAAAACTTCTTGGCTCCCTCCACGTCGCTGGTCAGCAACTCGCTCCAACTGAATGCTCCATGGGTCGTAAACCTATCGCTCATGATTCGCCTCCCGTGTTTTAGGATTGTTGAGAATGAGAGACCCGTTCCGATTGGCGAAGGCGGTACTCGAAGAGTGACCACCCTTCACGGGCGTTGAAAGCAGAACTGTCAGAGCACTGTCAAGCTGTTACGACAAATACCCCCGATCGTCGCCAGACTTCCTCCAGAGTCTGCTTCAGAGCGTCCACACTCATCGGCTTGGCCAGATAGCGGCCAGGAACTTCTCCTGATCTCCGACCATGGCATGGGCCGTGACCGCGATGATGGGGGTGCGTCGGTGGGAAGGCTTAGGGGTGAAATCTGAAACCCGAGGGTCAGGAGTCCGACGTCCAATCTCCGGCCTCCGGAGCGCGAATGCGCTGGGTCGCCTCCACCCCGTTCGACTCCGGCTTCTGAATGTCCATGAGGATGGCGTCAAAGGGATGTTTCAGGAACAGGTCCTAAGCTTGACGTCCGTTTTCCGCGGTTTCCACGGCGTTACCCATTTCTTGAAGCTGGTGGGACAGGACCAGACGGTTGACGGGCGAAAAATCTTTTTGCCCCTACGGGATGGTCTCTCCGCCAATACAGCTCAGCCGCATCCAAGACGCCTCCTGGACACTTACTCCAAGCCCAACTCCGAACACAAGCGCTCAATTTCGCGTTCCACTTGCGGCCCCAAATCCCGACATGCAGCCACGTCGCCATCTTTCCCGGCCTGTTCCAGCAGCCCGGCCGCCATGGCCAGAGCGCCCGCGCTGACGTTCATGGACGATCCCTTGATGGCATGGGCATACTCGCGAACGCCAACGAGGTCTCCTTCGTCGAGCTTCAGATTCAAGTCGACCAATCGTTGCCGATTCTCCTCCACGAACCCATGAACAAGCTGCTCGGCCAGCTCTTCGTCCCCACCCAGTCGGCGCGCAAAGTCCGCCTTGTTGAACACCGCAAGGTCGCTTTCCCTTGGTTTCACGCCATGTTGCTTACGACTCCCTTCTCCGGCCTTTTGACAACCGGCTTCTGATTTCCGAAATTCGTCTCCCGACTCCCGCTCTCCGCCCTCCGGCGTCTGATCCCCGTCCTCCCGGATCGGCAGCCATTTCTCCAACATCTCCGCCAACTGGCCCAGTTCCAGCGGCTTGGACAGATAATCATCCATCCCCGCGGCCAGACACTGCTCCCGATAGCCCTGCATGGCGTGGGCGGTGAGGGCGATCACCGGCAGACGCCGGGGAAAGGGCTGAGGGATGAGACCTGAAACCTGAGGGCCAGTAATCCGATCTTCGACTTCCGACGTCCGACGTCCGGCCAATGCTTCTTGACTCTCTTCCTCCTTCCGAATTTCCCGCGTAGCGGCAAACCCATCCATCACCGGCATCTGCACGTCCATCAGCACCAGGTCGTAGGGAATGGATTGAAGGGCTTGGAGGGCTTCGGCGCCGTTGGCCACGGCGTCGGCGGACAGGCCGAGTTTCTTGAGCATGGCCAGGGCCACCTGCTGGTTGGTGGGGTTGTCCTCGGCCAGGAGGATGCGGGCCTTGCGCGGGGTGAAGGTTTTCCGCTCACTGGCGGCTTCTCTAGCCCGGTGTCGGGAGATCAGTTCCTTGGACGGAACCTGGTCGTGACCGTGGCGCTCTCCGGCCAGAATCATGCTCAGGCAGTCGAACAATTCGCCGTGCTGCAAGGGTTTGGTCAGGTAGGCCGCAAAACCAGCTTCCAGGAGGCGCTTCGCGTCACCGCAACGCCCCAGGGAGGTGAGCATCACGGTACGCAGTGGTTGCAGCCTGGGGTCGGCCTGGATCACCCGACCCAGGGTTTCGCCGTCCATACCAGGCATCTGCATGTCCAGGACGGCCAGGCGATACGGATCGCCCTCGGCCAAGGCCTTGTACAGCAGGCCCAAGGCAGTGGGACCGTCCGGGGCCTCGTCAGGGCGCATGCCCCAGTCCAGGAAGCGGGTCAGCAGGATTTCCCGGTTCGTGATGTTGTCGTCCACCACCAGGGCACGGACGTCACGCAGATTCACGGGGTCCAACACCGAGTCCTGCACCGTCTCGGACAGTCCCAAGCGCACCGTGAACCAAAACGTCGTTCCCTGCCCCTCGATGCTCTCCACCCCCACTTCCCCGCCCATCATCTCCGCCAACTGCCTGGAAATGGCCAACCCCAGGCCGGTGCCGCCATACTTTCGGGTAATGGAGGCATCCACCTGGGAAAAACTCTGAAACAAGGCCCCCACCTTGTCCGCCGGGATGCCGATACCTGTGTCGCGGATGGTGAAGCAAAGCTCCACGATATTGGGTTCTCGGTTCAACGGTTCACGGTTCACGGTTGGGGCCGGGGTGGTGTCGGGAGAGGATGCATTGGGCGTGACACCGTCGGGCGCACCGCGGTGCGCCCCTACATCAGCACCGTCATCCGCACCTTGCACAACCGTTGAGCCTTTGAACCGTGAACCATGAACCCTGCTCACCTTGACCACCACCTCGCCCTTTTCGGTGAACTTCACGGCATTGCCGACCAAGTTGGTCAATATCTGCCGCAGCCGGCCGGGATCCCCAGTGAGGCGGTCCGGGATGTCCGAATCCGCGGAGCAGATCAGTTCCAGGCCTTTTTCCTCGGCCTTGAGAGCCATCATGGCCGCGAAGCTGTCCAACATGGGCCGCAGGGCAAAGTCCAGGAATTCCAGTTCCAGCTTGCCGGACTCGATCTTGGAGAAGTCCAGAATGTCGTTGATCAGGGAGAGCAGGGCATTGCCGCTGGAACGCACGATTTCCGCGTAGTGGCGCTGTGTATCGTCCAGTTCCGTGTCCAGGAGCAATTCGGTCATGCCGATCACGCCGTTCATGGGAGTCCGGATTTCGTGGCTCATATTGGCCAGAAACTCGCTCTTGGCCCGGGTGGCAGCCTCGGCCCGGGCCAGGGCCGCGTCCAGCTCCATGTTTTTCATTTCCATCTGCTCGGCGATCTGCTGGAGCTTTTCCTCGGCCTGCTTCCGCTCGGTAATGTCCGCATAGATGGCGTACCCGCCCACGATCTCGCCTTGCTTGCTCACCGGGCCGCCCTTGAGCAGGACGTTTTTGGCCTCGCCGGACTTGGTGAAGCGGATAGCGTCCATTTCAATCTGCTCGCCGCGCAGAATCCGGGGGGAGCCGTATTCGTGGGCTTTTTTCAGTGGGTCCACCACGGTATTGATGTTCTTGTACAGCACCTCGTCCAGGGTGTACCCGAAGATTTTCGTAAACACGGCATTGACGTTAATGATCCGGTGCTCGGTATCGAAAAAGACCATGGCGTCGTTGGTGTTGACGAACAGGGACTCAAAATGGGCCTTCTGGTGCAGGAGCGCCGCTTCGGTTTGCTTGCGGTCCGTGATGTTCAGAACGAAACCGTCCAGATACAAAACGACATCCTGGTCATCGGTTACGCCCGTACCCTTTTCGTAGGCCCAACGCGTACCGCCGTCCCGGTGGATAATCCGGTATTCGATCTCCCAGGAAATGCCCGCCGCCACGGCATGCGAGATGGCCTTTTCCACGGCCGGGGCGTCCTCGGGGTGAATGATGCTCGCATAGCTGCGAACCGAGTTGAGGATGAAATCCGATGCCGGATAACCGCTGACCATGTCCACGGTGTTGCTCATGTAGAGCATGGTCCAGTCCGGATCGTTCCGGCAACGGAAGGTGATCGCGGGAATGTTGGCCACCAGGGATTTGAACTGGGATTCACTCTCCCGCAGCGCCTTTTCGGCCAGCCTGCGCCGGACCTGACCGCGCACCCGGGCCTCGACGATATGCGGCTGGATCGGCTTGACGATAAAGTCCGCGGCCCCGAGGTCGAACCCCTTTCGCTCGTCCTCATCTGAATCCTCGCCGGTAACGAAAATCACCGGGATATCCGCGGTGCGCGGGTCGGCCTGCAATCGTCGGCAAACCTCATACCCGTCCATCTCCGGTATTATGATGTCCAATAAGATGACGTCCGGCCGTATTTTGCCGGTGGCTATCGTCAAAGCCTCCGCCCCGTTGGGAGCAATCAGAACCTGGTACTTCTCCCGGAGCAAATTTCCGAGAACCTGAAGATTGGACGGCTGATCATCCACGATAAGCACGACGGGTTTCGAGGGTGCTTCCTTATGGTTGGTATCCATGATGTCCTGCCTGTGCTGCAATGTTTTTTTGGCAATCCCGAAGGGATGCCGTCGTAGAGCCGGTGGTTTTGTAACTACTCAGCACATACGGTGCATGTTCATACTCATGCACTGGATTCCGGCTTTCTCCGGAATGACTTATCGTACTGCCGTTTCCAAGTCGATCATACCGACGAAAGTCGGCACGTGATCACTATCCAGGTCTTCTTATCCGATTCTGCTGAGTTGATACGCCAATTCTTTAGCTTTCATAAAGCCCTCCGTCCGCGCGGTTGATAAGAGTCTCAGCGGTGTCAGCCTCGACGGTCTGGATTGTCACCATTCTTCACCACTACATGTAGGTTGCTTCGATATCAGTCTTTCTTTGCTGACGCTATGCAATGAAATCTTTACAAATAGCAAAGAAACGGTCCTATCTCAAATTTAATCAAAAACTCACAAATATTCACCGCATATCTGACATACTATCAATTCTCTCGCACTCTGATTCTGAATTCCCATTCTTTCGTCCCATGACCGGAGAGAGTATTCTCAATGGTCCAAAACTTGCTTTGGTCCACCCATGGACCTGTTCTCCTTTGATCCCAGGATTTACCTCAGCTTCTTTCTGACGCTGTTCCGAATCAGCCTGATCGTCTTCATGTTGCCGTTTTTCGGCGGCGAAAACATCCCCCTGCCGGCCAAGGCGGCCTTGTGCCTGGTTCTGGCTCTGGGGCTGTGGCCGCACTTGGCGTTTTCCGCGGACTATTTCCCGGCCCACCCGTTCATGATCGCTTTGATGATCCTGGGAGAACTAATCCTGGGCCTGGCTCTGGGACTGATCGTCCGTGTGCTGTTCGCCGCCATCCAGACCGGCGGGCAGTTGGTCGGTTTTCAAATGGGCTTTGCCATGGTCAGTGTGGTGGATCCCAGTTCCGGGGTCAGCATGGCCGTGACCGCTCACTTCCTGTACATGACCTCCCTGCTCATTTTTCTAAGTCTCAACGGGCACCTGCACCTGCTCCACGCCCTGACCCACAGCTTCAGCCTGGTTCCTCCGGGCGGGCTGCTGCTCACGCCGGATCTTTCCGATCAAATGATCCGTTTTTCCAGCCAGATATTCATTCTGGCGGTCAAGATCGCCAGTCCGGTGATGGTGGCCCTATTCCTGATCGACCTGGCCCTGGCCCTGGTGGCCAAGGCCGCGCCGCAGATGAACGTGATCTTCGTCGGCTTTCCTCTGAAAATCGCCGTAGGATTTCTCTTTCTCGGCACCATGTTCACTATCATGGGCATCTACGTACAGGACTTCATCCTGATGCTCGGGTCAATGTTCCAAGGCGTCATGCTCAGCGGGCGCTGAGCAAAACCCACATTGCTGCTCACAACAACACATTGATATTTTTGGGGATCAATCAAGGCCGCTGAAGATTTTACCTCGGGAAACACAGGGGGCACGGGGAGCATTTTAACGTTAAACTAGGTTTTCTTTCCCCGTGATCCCCGTGTGCCCCGTGGTTAACCCTGCTCAGACACTGAATTGTCGCTGTAGTGATAAACATAAAGAAAAGAAACTTGAGGCCGAACCATGCCCCAGAGCGATCCGAGTAAAACCGAACAAGCCACCCCAAAACAACGCGACAAAGCGCGGGAAAAGGGCAATGTTCCCAAAAGCCAGGAACTGCCCAAGGTCACGGTGCTTTTGGGGGGCTTCCTTGCTTTGCTGTTCATGGTCCAGATCATGGTCAACCAGATGCACGACCTCTTCATCTGGACGTTCAGCGACAACCTGCTCACCGAGTTCACCCCGGAAACCGTCTACCTGCTCTTTCAGACGGTTTCCTGGCGCATCGCGGTAATGGTGCTGCCGGTGATGTTCACCTGCGCGCTGGTGGCGTTTCTGACCGTGCGCCTGCAAGTCGGCCATCTTTGGACCCTGAAAGTCTTTGAACTGTCCAATTTCTGGAAAAAACTGGATATCGTCGCCGGAATCCAACGGTTGCTCATCAGCACCCAGACTGTAGTCCGCCTGCTGCGCAGCCTGGGAATGGCCATTGCCGTGGGGTTCGCTCCCTATCTTGTGCTGAAAATGGAGTCCCCAAATTTTATTCCCCTTTTCTACCAGGATGCGCTGTACGTTGCCGCCTATATGCTGACCACCGGCGCAAAAATGGTCATGTACGCCCTGGTGCCCATGCTGATCATCAGCATCGCGGATTTGGCCTATACCCGTTGGGATTACGAGGAAAACCTGAAGATGACCAAGGACGAGGTCAAGGACGAACGAAAACAGGCCGAAGGCGACCAGGCCATCAAGAACAAACAGCGTCAAAAAATGCTGGCCGTGATGCAAAAACGGATGATGGAAAGCGTACCCAAGGCTGACGTGGTTATCACCAACCCGACCCACCTGGCCATCGCCTTACGCTACAACCCGCTGGAGGCCCCGTCGCCCATGGTCCTGGCCAAGGGAGCGGACTTCATGGCCGCCAAAATCCGCGACATCGCCCAGGAGCACAATATCCCCATCCGGGAGAACAAGCCTCTGGCACAGGCCTTGTATAAAAGCGTTGATGTCGGCCAAGCGATTCCCGAGGAACTGTTCCAGGCCGTGGCCTCCATCCTGGCCCAGTTGCCAAAATTCCGGCGCAGGTAATCGCCGGGCAAGGCGAATCCGACGAGTAACTCTCGCAACATGTTGAAAGTTTACTGTAAACAGCGCATCCAGCCCTGAAGGACGAGCGTCAAAACCATGGCTCAAGCCGCGATCAATCTCACCAGTATCGATTACTCCCGTTTCTCCGGATACGGGAACATCTTCCTGGCCGGGGGCGTGGTGACCATCCTGTTCGTGATGCTCATCCCGATGCCCACGATCATCCTGGACGCCATGCTCACCCTGAGCATTTCCCTGGGATTCGTGGTGTTGCTTTCGGCCATGTACATGCGCTCTCCCCTGGAATTTTCGATCTTCCCTTCCCTGCTCCTGGTAACCACGCTGCTCCGACTGGCCCTGAACGTGGCCTCCACCCGTCTGATTCTGCTCAACGGCGACCAGGGGCCTGGAGCCGCGGGAAAGGTGATCGAAGCCTTCGGCCAGTTCGTGGTCGGCGGGAACTACGTCATCGGAGTGATTATCTTTCTGGTCATCTTCATTCTGAATAAAATGGTCATCACCACCGGTACCACACGCATCGCCGAAGTTGCGGCCCGGTTCACCTTGGACGCCATGCCCGGCAAACAGATGGCCATCGAGGCGGATTTAAACGCCGGCCTGATCGACGAGACCGAGGCCAAACTATCCCGTGAAAAAATTCGCAAGGAAGCAGATTTTTACGGAGCCATGGACGGCGCGGCCAAGTTCGTCTCGGGGGACGTCAAAGCCGGCATGATCATTACCGCCGTCAACATCGTCGGCGGTCTGTTCATCGGCGTTTTCCAGCATGGCATGGACTGGGGCGATGCCGCGGCCACCTTTACCATCCTGACCGTCGGCGACGGCCTGGTGGCCCAGATCCCTTCGCTGATCATCTCCACCTCCGCTGGCATCATCGTCAGCCGTGCCGCCGCGGAAGCGGACATGGGCCAGGAGTTCCTCGGCCAGTTGACCCTGCACTCCAAGGCCCTGCGTCTGGTCGCCGCGATCCTCCTGATCCTGGGACTGGTCCCGGGGATGCCGACCATGATGTTCCTGCTTTTCGCGGGAATGACCTACGGCATCTCGGTTGTTGCCGGAAGAATCCAGGCCGAATCCGGTCAAGCCGCGGAAGAAGCGCAAAAAAAACCGGCCCCCAGCCTGGACACTCCGGAAGAAGTTCAGGCATTACTGCCTCTCGACGCCCTGGAGCTGGAAGTGGGCTACGGCCTGATCCCTCTGGTGGACGAGGACCAGAACGGCAACCTGCTGGCCCGCATCCGCTCCATCCGCCGACAGTTCGCCCTGGATATGGGCGTGATCATTCCCTCGCTGCATCTTCGCGACAACTTGCAGCTCAAGCCCGGCCAGTACGTGGTCATGATTAAGGGCAACCAAGTGGCGTCCGCGGAAATACTCATCGACCACTTTCTGGCCATGGACCCCGGCGATGCCAAACACCGCATCCAGGGCGTGGAAACCCAGGAGCCGGCCTTCAACCTGCCGGCCCTGTGGATCCCGGACAAGCAAAAAGACGAGGCCATGCTCGCCGGGTACACCGTGGTGGACCCGTCCACGGTCATCGCCACCCACATCACCGAGGTCTTCCGTCGCAACCTGCACGAATTCCTGGGCCGTCAGGAAGTCCAGTCCCTCTTGGACAACCTGGCCAAGCGCGCGCCCAAGGCCGTGGAAGAGCTGGTGCCGGGGATCATGCCCCTGGGAACCGTACAGCGAGTGCTGCAGAACCTGGTCCGCGAGCAGGTTTCCATTCGGGATATGTTGACCATCGTGGAAACCCTGGCCGATTTCGGCCCATCCATCAAGGATCCGGAGCTGCTCACGGAATACGTCCGCGGCCGCATGGCCCGGACCATCGTAAAACCCTACCTTGCCGGAGGCGGCAATCTCGCGGTGATCATCCTGGACCAGGACTGGGAGCGTCTGCTTCAGGAGAACCTGCGCAAGACCGAACAAGGGACCTACCTGAACATCGACCCCGGCCACGGCCAGAAACTGATCCAGGGCCTGCAATCAGCCATGGAACAGGCCATGGTCGGCGAGGGCCAGCCCGTGGTGCTGACAACGCCCAGCTTGCGCTCGCATCTCGCCCAGCTCATCACCCGCTTCATCCCCACGCTGCCCATCATTTCCCAGGCCGAAATCCCCGCGGGGATCAATCTGCAATCCGCGGCAACGGTGAGGATGGCCAATGCAGGTTAAGACCTTTCGCGGACCGGACACGCGGACCGTGCTCAAGCAAATCCGCGCCGAACTGGGGCCGGACGCGGTCATTCTCAGCACCCAGAACGGAACAGAAAATGGTAGACCCTGCTGTGAAATCATGGCTGCCCTGGAGCCGCCGTCCGTGGGAAACCGGCTCACGAATCCCGAACAGCCGGATATCGCCACCCCTTCTGGCGGGGCCTATCCGGGCTGGAAGCAGATGCACCAGGAGTGGTCGTGTCTCAAGGAACATCTGTTCAGCGTCCTCAAGCCCCAGGCTGACTACAATCTGCTTTCTCCCCGCCAGCGCCAGGCTCTGGAATATCTGGAAAGGGAGGAAGTCCTGCCCGAGGTGGCCATGCACCTGTGGCGAGCCATGAAAAACGCACCGGATAAATCCATCCTGGAGGAGTTGCGGACCATAGTAGCCGTCAAACCCTGGACCGGACGGCACTGGCCGGAAAAGCTGCACGCCTTCGTCGGCCCGTATGGCTCGGGCAAAACCTCGTCCCTATTACGCCTAGCTCTAAACCTGCGCCGGGAATTTCCCAACCGCAGGATCGCCCTGGCCAACGCGGACCAGCATCACGGCAAGGGTCGTTTGTTGCTGCAACATTACGCGGAATTGGGAGAATTTCCCTTCGTGGATCTGCGCTCGCCCGAGGATTGGCGCCACCTGCACCGCGAAGCCTACGACATGATCTTCATCGACCTGCCCGGCCTGCCGGCGGGAGACCATCTCGACGCCTGGCTGATGGACAAGGAGATATCCCTGAAGGGCAACTGCGCCGTGCATTTGGTCCTCAGCCCCCATTATTCCAACACGATTCTCCAGCGATTTATTGAAAAATTCCAAGTCCCGGCCCTTTCCAGCCTGATCTGGACCAAGCTGGACGAGGCGGAAACCTACGGCTCCCTGGTAAACTTGGGCTACTCCACCCGGCTCCCCGTATCTGCCCTGTCCTACGGCACGTCGCTGAGTTCCAGTCTGGCCCCGGCGGATCACCAAAACCTCTGGAAACTGGTCTTCACCCACCGCCTGCCCAGGACCATCGGCGGCGGGCCGGAAAAACCTTTGCACTGACGACGAACTTCACGTATTCGCGAGGAAACCATGACGCGCACCCAAGAACACAAACACGAACGCAACCCCCTCGTTCTCTCCGTAACTTCCGGCAAAGGCGGGGTGGGCAAGACCAACCTCTCCGTGAATCTGGCCTACACCCTCGGCAAGATGGGGAAACGGGTTTTGTTGATGGACGCGGATCTGGGGCTGGCCAACGTGGACATCCTTCTGGGGCTGGCCCCGGAGTACAACATCTTTCACCTCGTGTACGATGAAAAGAAGCTGGACCAAGTACTGGTTCCCACGGAGTACGGCTTTTCCATCCTGCCCGCGTCCTCCGGGGTGCCGGAAATGCTCAAGCTGTCCACCGGTCAAAAACTGGAGCTGATCGAAGCCCTGGAGCCCTTGGGGCAGGAGACGGACATTCTGATTGTGGACACCGGGGCCGGGATCGGGGATAATGTGATGTACTTCAACTTGGCCGTGCAGGAACGGATACTGGTCCTCACCCCGGAACCCACGGCATTAACCGACGCTTACGCCACGATCAAGGTCTTGCATAACAAACACGGCGTCCACAGATTCCGGGTGGTCGTGAACATGACCACGGACTCCAAACAGGCCAAACAGACGTTCCAGCGCTTGGCCGCAGCCTGCGACAAATTTCTCGACGGGGTTTCCGTGGACCTGATTGGGTTCCTGCCCCAGGATCCGGCGGTCCGCCAATCCGTTATCCGGCAAGTGCCGTTCTGCCACACCCTACCATCCTCGCCAGCCGCCCTGGCCGTGAGAAAAATCGCCGAGAACATCCTGGCCTGGCCGCAAACAGCCAAAACCGATGGCAATATCAAATTCTTCTGGAAAAAACTCCTCTTCAACAACTGACGACTGGCAGCGCTTTGAGGATGGGCGGTTGGCGTGGAGCGCCGCCGATCCCGAGGTCCGCGGGTCCATCGTCACGCACTATGCCCCGAAGATAAAAATCATCGCCCTGCGCATGAAGGCCAAGCTCCCCCAGCACATCGAGCTGGGAGAACTGATCAGCGCCGGCAGCCTCGGTCTGATCGAAGCCCTGGAAAAATTCCAGGTGAGCTTGGGCATAAAGTTCGAGACCTACGCGGAAAACAGAATCAAGGGGGCCATGCTTGACGAGCTGCGACGCATGGACTGGTTTACCCGTGGCTTGCGCCAGAGAGTCCGGATATTGGATGAAAGCATTCGCAATGTAGAGCAGCACTCCGGTCGCGTCCCCACCGCCGAAGAACTCAAAACAATGACCGGCCTAAGCGCCAAAGAAGTCCAGGAAGGTCTGGAAGCCCTGCAAAATCAAGTCTGTATAAGTCTGGACGGTCTTGAGGACCATTTTCTTCGTTCCACGAGCACCACGAAAAACGACCCCTTCTCCCATACCCTGCACCAACAATTGATTGACAAACTCGCGCAACTTATCGATGAATTGACCTCAAGGGAGCAGATGGTTCTCTCTCTGTACTACGCCGACGAGTTGAACATGCGGGAGACGGCCCTGGTGATGAACATCACCGAGGGCCGCGTTTCCCAATTGCACTCCCAGGCCCTGGGCAAACTCCGGGACAAATTCGCGAAATTCCAAGCATCCACCCCTCACCAAACGAAAAAAAGGAGACAAGCCTGATGGGTTACGACAAAAGCATGCGCGTTCTCGTCGTCGACGACTTTTCGACGATGCGACGAATCATCAAAAACATTTTGCGCCAATTAGGATTCACGAATATTGTCGAAGCCGACGACGGAACCACGGCCTGGGAAGTCCTGAACAAGGAACGGATCGATTTCGTGATTTCGGACTGGAACATGCCCAAAATGACTGGCATCGAACTGCTGCGCAAGGTCCGGGCCAGCGAGGAATACGGCGATGTCCCGTTTCTGATGGTCACTGCGGAAGGCCTTCAGGAGAACATCATCGAGGCGGTCCAGGCCAAGGTTTCCAACTATATCGTCAAACCGTTCACCCCGGAGACCCTCGGCCAGAAGATCGACAAGATTTTTGCATAATATCCCGTTTTCCGTCACAACCCGCCGCGCTTTGCGTTCCTCACCGATGATCGAACGCGTCCGAACAGAGGGCATGGAGCCCGGATGCGCTCCACTGCGAACATGAACATCGAACCCGCGGAAAACAGCCTAGCAACCCGAACGAGGATCACCCAAAGGCATCCGCCATGGCCAAACCACCTCCCGCTCCACCGCCCAATGAAGTCAACCCGTTGGAACGGGACGAGGAGATCCTCGATCAAGAGCCCAAGTCGGCCCAGGCAGCTCAAAAGGTCACTCTGGACCTGGACGACGCTCCTTTTCTGGACGATATTGAAGACGAAGCCCCCCCGGAAACAGAGGACGAGCCGGAAGAGCCTGAAGCCGGGAAGGTCGAGGAAGAGCCAAAGCCCGAAAAGTCTTCCCGCTTGATGCTGATCATCGGCGGTGTCGTCGCCGCTCTCCTGCTGGCCGGTCTGGCCTTCTGGCTCACGCGGCCTCCGCCACCGGAGCCAAAGATCCCGGAACCGGAACCGCTCCAGCAACCCCAGCCCGCCCCCGAGCCCAAGCCCGAGAAGTACACCGTCGATCTCAAGCCGTTCTGGGTCGCCTACACCCAGGGCGAGGACGTCATGTTTCTGACCTTGCACTTGGTTCTGGTCACGGAAGGCTCGACAAGCTACGTGGAAGTCCAGCGCAAGGAGATCATTCTTCGGGACGCGGCATATTATTTTTTGAACAACCGTCCGATTCCAGAAATCAAGCGCGAGGATGCCGCCGACGCGTTGAAGACGGACCTGATGTCGGTCATGAACCAGCACCTGAGCCACCCGCTGACCGACATTCTGATCAAGGAGTATTTGGTGCGCTAAATGGTCCAACAGGTTCAGCTTCCCGTGCTCCTTTCCCTGCTGCCCAAGGTCGGCAAGATGATCCAGGCCGAGCAGGATCGGCCGGCCATGCAGCAGGCCTTGGCGGGAAGTCTGATGCAGGAAGCCTTGAAAAAGGAGCGAGAGCGGATCCCCGAGGTGAAGAAGACCGAGGAGTCTTTTCAAGTCCGCCCTGAGGATGAACAGGACCAAAGTCGGAGCGGCCGCCAACCCCGTCGGGATCACCGGCGTCAGGCGGAACCGGACGAAGAGCCGCAGGCCGGAAAAGACCCCTGGTCCGGCCAGATTGTGAACCTCAAAATCTGAATATGTACGCAGGCGATTGAAAAGCTGTTCTTTCACGATCAGGAACCATGCACACCTCATACTGGATCATACTCGTCTTGAGCCTGCTGGAAGTGGCCCTTCTGGCCGGGGTGATCACATTCTTTTTTCGCCTGCGTCGTTCCGAACAGCTTCTGGCCAAGCTGCAAAAGGGTCAGAATGAATTCCTGAGCAAGATCGATAAAAGCGTGGACCTAGAGCAGCAGTTCCTGAACAATTTCGCGGAGCGGCAAACCGAACTGCTGCACCTGGAGACGCAGCTCGCCGAACGGGAAAAGCAGCTCCGCAATCTGCTCCAGCAGGCCGAGGGTCTCGCCCAGTCCCCCCAATTTCTGCGCCAGATCATTCTGTCCGGACACCGCAAGGGCCGCTCTATCAAAGCCCTGGCCCAGTCCACGGGTCTGAGCACCGAGGAAATCGAACTGATTCTGGAGCAGGGCGGATCGTCATGAGGCGCTGGAGCGGACCAACCCTCCCGTTCCACGCGACTCCTGAACGGGTGGAACGCTTTCGCGCCGACAATCGCCTCGGCGAAATGATTTCCGGCACGTTTCTGGGTTGGGACGGTCCGGGCATCGGCTGGGTGGACTTTCAAGGGACCAAGCTGCTGGCCAGCATGGCCTCACGGCCCGAAGTCGGCAAGCGCTTGCACTTTCTGGTCAAGCAACTCATCCCGGACATCATTCTGCAAGAACTGTCCTCCTCCGGCCTGCCCGAAGCCTTTCCCCTGCTCCAACGTCTCTGGACCGAACAGAGCCGCCTGGAAACATCTCTGGCCTCCCTCTGGTCGTCCGTTCCACAGGCCACAGACTATCTCGAACAAGCCCAAGGCACAGCTCCAAACGCTGCTCAAAGCTGGGCCGCTCGCCTGGCCGCTTGGCGGAGGCTCCTAGACCAACGCCCCGAAGCACGCCAGGACCTCCACCGCCTCCACGCGGCCCAGGAGCCGATCAACACGGAGCTCACCGCCAGGGGAATCGGCCGATTCTTCGTCCTGCCTTGGCTGGTCGACCGGGTACGCGGGGCCGGGCTGCTCCTCGGTGGCCCCCCGTGCCCTCCCGGTCAGGAGGACTCCGGACCATCCGCCCCTCAAGCCGTTTTCTTCTGTACGCATCCGGTCCTCGGGCAACTGGAGGTCCATTTCGTGCTGCCCGGAGCCCATCAGGCCCAACACCAGGGTTGGACCCTGCACCTGAACTTGGAGGCCATCCCGTCGCGTACCATCGCTTCCGTCTCGAAATGGCTTCTCCGGGCCTTTCCCCGCCCTGAATCCGGGGCGCTTTCCTTTCAGGGCGTCAAGCCACTGCCTTCGGGAGACCATTCCGGCCTCCTCCCGCGCTTGTTGCTCGCCTCGATCCCGGGACGCCCCCGGTTGCATATCAAAGTATGACCCACTCCACGTCACCGACATATCCTCCCTTGCCCATTGCTCCGGAATACCCCTGGCTAGCCCCCCTGGCCGGATTCTCGGACCTGCCATTTCGCCTGCTTTGCCGGGAGCAGGGGTGCGCCGCGGCCTGTACGGAAATGGTCAGCGCCAAGGGCCTGATCTACAACAACACGGCCACGGAACGCATCCTGGCCACCAATGTCGAGGACAATCCACTGGTGGTTCAGCTTTACGGCCCGGACGCCCAGACCTTGGGCCAAGCCATGGACCTCCTGTTGGAGCGGGGCGCGTGCCACTTCGACCTCAATGCCGGCTGTTCCGTGCCCAAGGTGACCAAGACCGGCAGCGGGGCCGCGCTGCTTCGCGAACCGGAGACCCTGATCCGCATCGTCGCGACCATGGTCGCCAAGGCCGGGGAAGGTCGGGTGGGCGTAAAGCTGCGCCTGGGATGGCGCCCAGGAGAGGATGTTCTGCCGGATCTGGCCAAGAGACTGGAAGACCTCGGCGTGGCCTGGCTGACCCTGCACCCCCGCTGGGCCACCCAAGGCTTTTCCGGGCGCGCGGACTGGGATCGTCTGGCCTCGTTGCGGGAGCACGTCGCCGTACCGATCATTGCCAGCGGCGATCTGTTCACGGCCGAGGACGCTTGGCGCTGCCTGGAGCAAACCGGGGTCAACGGCGTGATGTTCGCCCGCGGCGCATTGTGGGATCCTGCGATTTTCCGCAAGTTCCTGGCCTTGGGGCCGATCGGTGGGGCGGGGCGGGGCGGACAGACCTTTCATTCCACCCCGACTTACAGCCTGGATGTCGTCCGGCGGCACATGGAACTGGCCAGAGCGCACCAGGACGACCGCCGCGCCCTGCTAGCCATGCGCACCATCGCCCCGCGCTATCTGCGCCAGTTCGCCGGTGCCAAATCTCTTCGCGCCCAACTGACCCAAATCGAATCCTGGACCCAGCTCGAAAACTTGCTCGACGAACTCACGTTCGCGCTCAGTGAAACGACCGACCTCCCTCCCAAGGACGCAACATGAACATTGTCTTGGCCCAAACCGCCGGCTTTTGCATGGGCGTGGACATGGCCCTGCGCAAACTGGACTCTCTGCTTCACGGCCCGGACCAAAAATCCGAGGTCTGCACCCTAGGGCCGATCATCCACAACCCCCAGGTTCTCCAGGAATACGCGGCCTTGGGCGTGACTCAGATCAACGACCCGGAAGCCCTCACCCCGGGCCAGACCGTGGTCGTCCGAGCCCACGGCATTCCCCGAAACATCGAAGCCGCGCTGCAAACCAGAGGCGTGCTTCTGGTCGACGCCACCTGCCCCAAGGTCAAGAAGGCTCAAGTGCTCATCGCCAGACAAGCGGCCCAGGGCCGCTTGATGATTCTTTTAGGCGAGGCGGATCATCCGGAAGTGCGCGGCCTGCTCAGCTATGCCGCCAACGGGGCATGTGTCGTGGATTCGGAGGAAGGACTTGAAGAACTGCTCCAGGACCGGCTCGGCCCCTGCTTTCTGGCGGCCCAGACCACCCAGGACCAGGAACTGTACGCCCGGATGGCCGAGCTGTTGCGACGACGGCTTGATCCGGACATTCCGGTCCTGGACACCATTTGCGCGGCGACCATGAATCGCCAGGAAGAAGCACGTGTCATCGCCGGACAGGTCCAGGCCATGGTCGTGGTCGGCGGACGCGAGAGCGGCAATACCCGGCGGCTGGTCCAGGTGGCTGAACAAGCCGGCATCCGTTGTCATCACGTGGAAATCGCGGACGAGTTGCCCCTCGACCAGCTTCGAGGCTTGAACGCCATCGGCATCACCGCCGGTGCCTCCACGCCCAAAAACGTAATCCAGGCGGTTGTCCAACGCTTGGAAACCATGTTACTTTCAAATCGCCCATCATTCATCCAACCTCTAGAGGGAGAAACCCGTGAGCCAAAATAAGATTCTCTTGGAAGCCGGAACCAACGAACTCGAGGTCGTGGAGTTCACCCTGCTGGAGCAGCCCCCCGGCGAGACGGAGACCTACCATGGACACTACGCGGTAAACGTGGCCAAGGTGCTGGAAATAATCCGCATGCCCAAAGTCACTGAAATGCCGCAGCTGTCTCACCCTTCAGTGTTGGGTGCGTTCAACCTTCGCTCCTCCATTATTCCGCTGGTGGATCTCAGCGTCTGGCTCGGCAAGACCAAGGTTCCGCCCCAGGAAGGCGACGAGGACGGCAAGGTCATCGTCACGGAATTCAACAGCGTGGTCACCGCGTTTCTGGTTTCCGGCGTCAACCGCATCCACCGGATCAACTGGGAGGAAGTCATGTCGCCAGGTGCGTACCTGGCCAGCTTCAGCTCGGACTGCATCACCGGAGTGATCAACCTGGAAGGCCGGATCGTCTTCGTGCTGGATCTGGAAAAAATCGTGGCCGACCTCAACCCCGCCCTGGCCCTGCGCCTGGATCTGGATCTGGAGGTCCACCAGGGCAAGACGTTGAAAGCCATGATCGCCGACGATTCCTCACTGATCCGGAACATGCTCCGGGATCTTCTGGAAAAAGCCGGCTTTATGGTGGAAACGACCTTTCACGGACAGGAACTCTGGGAACGGCTCCAGAAGCTGAACCACGCCGCCAAGGAAAAGGGGCAAAAATTGACCGATCATGTTCAGATCGTGATCTCGGACATCGAAATGCCCACCATGGACGGTCTGACACTGTGCAAAAAAATCAAGGACGATCCGGACCTGGGACGCCTGCCGGTCATCTTGTTCTCGTCGCTGATCACGGACAAGCTGCGACACAAGGGCGAAGCCGTCGGGGCGGACGACCAGATCTCCAAACCCGAAGTCACGCAGCTCGCCCGCCGGGCCCGAGCACTGATTGAGGCTCGATCACAGGAAAGCGGCTAAGACGATTTGCCTCCCTCACCCCGGCCCTCTCCCAAGGGAGAGGGAGACAATATTTTGGAATTTCACCTCATTTTCCGATTCAGAAGGCGCGATCCAAGACCAAGTGCGAGCAGTAGCCGGTCACCGAGGCGAGATAGAAAGGCAGGACCGAAGCCAAGGATCGCTCGTAGAAGACCATGGGCAGGATGATGATCGGTAGCGGCACCAGGATCATGGCCCACCAGGTGTGGGTCCAGCCCCGATGATGTCCCACGGCCGGAAGCAGGGCGCAGAACCCCAGCACCGCGGCCAGCCGAAACCGCCCCTGGATCATCAAGGCAAGGTAGATCACGAGCAAGGCCCCATAGAACAGCACCCGGCCCTTGGAATCCGTGTCCACATCCGGAAACAGGGCGCTGAGCAACGCGATTAAAGCCAAAAACAGCAGGGTTTGCTGATCCGGCCGGTACACGCCCAGCCAGAGCACCATGGCCAAAGCCAAACCAAAAAAAAGCGCACCTCCGAACAGGTGCGCCTTGAAACCGGGCATTTCCTCACTCCCGTCTAGAACATGTCTTTTTCCGACTCCTGAATCGTCTTATCGATGGTCTGGCGCAGCTTTTCAGGCAGGCCCATGATCTCCACGTTCAGAAAGCCGCGGACAATGGTGGACGTGGCTTCATCCTCATCCAGACCTCGGGCCATCAGGTATTCGATTTCCTCTTGGGCGATCTTGCCCACAGCCGCCTCGTGGGACAGTTCCACGCCGGAAACCGTGCCTTCCAATTCTGGAATCGCGTGAATGATCCCGTTGCCCAGGATCAGCCCCTTGCACTCCAGATGTCCCTTGGCCGGGACGTGGCTGCCGATGATGTGTCCCCGGGCGATGATCTTGCCCCCGGTGGTGATGGTCCGAGAAATAATTTCCCCACGGGTTTCCGGGGCGTTCAGGTAGATCCGGTTGCCCGTGTCCACCAGTGAGCCGGCGGGAGCCACTATCACCGAATTGAAGCGGGCCACGGCCCTTGGGCCGTTCAGATAGATGGACGGGTAAGACTGCACGGATTCCACGGGCTTGAGCAGAACGTAGTTGCTCTGGAATTCCCCATCTTCCTCCACCACGCCCACGGTGCGCGGCCGAACCATGACCTTCTCGCCCCAGTTGTGAATCATGGTGAAAGTCAGCTTGCCGCCCTTCTTCACGTAAAACTCGGAAATGCCCAGATGCAGAGCGGACTGTCGGTCGTGCGCCGTGGCGCAGCCGGTGATCACGTGCAACTCCGCGCCCTCTTCCACGACAATGATGTTGTGAACGTTCTGGGCCACGGCCTCGCCCTTGATAAACAGACAGGACTGAACCGGCTCCGCGATCTTCATCCCGGCCTTGGCCCGCATGAAATAGCCTCCCTGCAATCTTTCCCGGGCTGCCATCCGCGTGAAGTCGTCCTGATCCGGTTTCACTGCGTTCCAGAAATACTCCGGCAAACCGTCGTATCGCCGCAGCGCCTCGGTGATGTCCAGGATTTCCACATTGGGGTCACAGGTATCACAGTGTACGCTCTTGTCATCCACCTGGAGATACGAACCGCCTCGGCCAGCCATATCCAGGTCCACGCCGGACATGAGCAGGCGCTCCTTATCCTCCGGAGTCAGAGAGCGGATGTCCGTGATTCCCGCGCCCTTGCCGGAAAACGCGAACCTGGAGACGTCGGCCGGGGGAATGTTTTGAGCGGCGCCCTGAGGCTTGCCGGCTAATTCAGACATCGTACGCACTCCTTGTAACCGAATTTCCCGATATGTTCTAAAATCACGCGTGGGTTGGCCTGGCAGCACAACACGCCCTTATGGAGTACCTGGCCTCGGTCCGCGTGAATATAGTCCAAAATGTATCCGGTATGGGTGATAATCAGCCCCGATGTCTCACGTTTGGCTCGCAGATCCTTCATGCTCTGGTCCGGCTTGGGCTCCTGGGAGCCGTTGAGCAGTTCCCTCACCGTGTTCCCGATCAAGGCCATGTTTTCCAGATCTACCCCGGATTCTGGCTCGTCGAACAGCAGCAGGGAGGGCTTCTGGGCCATCAGTTGCAGCAACTCGGAACGCTTGATTTCCCCCCCGGAAAAACCGGAATTGATGTCCCGCTCCAGGAACTGGTCGAAATTGAGCTTGCGGGCCAGGGCCTCCACGTCCACCTCCCGGTCGCGGTGGAGGGCGCACATGGCCACGAGCTGGCGCGTCTTCAGGCCATGAATCGTCGGTGGCCGCTGAAAGGACACGCCGATGCCCAGCCTGGCTCGCTCATAAATCGGAGCATGGGTGATGTCGTGCCCCCGGAAGGTGATTTTTCCGCCCGTGACCGTATAGTTGGCGAAACCCATCAACGTCATCAGCAACGACGTCTTGCCCGAACCGTTGGGGCCGAACAGGATGAACGTCTCCCCTTCCTTGATTTCCAGGCTGACGCCCTTGAGCACTTCCTGGCCGCCGATGGAAACCCGAAGATCCTCGATCAACAACATAAGTTTTCCCTCTCCTGCAAGTAGATGACAACCAGCCAAGCATCGTATGCCCATCCCCCATTCAAGTCCAGTTGCGCAGGGATGAAAACTCCGCGAAAAGACGGCGAAAAAGAAGGCGGCGAGAAAAAACATCTTGCCAACGGGGAGGGTTTTGAATAATAAAGAACGTGGGCGGTTAACTCAGTGGTTAGAGTGCCATCTTCACACGGTGGAAGTCCGGGGTTCAAATCCCCGACCGCCCACCACTGAAAACAGCAAAGCCCTCCGAAAGACCTTTCGGAGGGCTTTTTCTTTCCAAACGTCAAAAAAAGCGATCCACCCGGCGCCTTCAGCCATACGGACCGCTTTCTCTTCACTCACCGACGGAGGGTTACGTCGGCGTGCATTCCTCCGGAGCCTGGGCGCGCATTTCAGCGATGATCGTATTCAGTTCAACGGCCATGCCAGCCATTTGGGAAACGCTCCGGGCCGACTGGTTCATGACCTCGCTGGTATCCGAGGCTATCCGGTTGATTTCGTCCACCCCGCGATTGATTTCCTCGCTGGTGGCGGACTGCTGCTCAGCCGCCGTGGCGATGGACCGGACCTGGTCCGCGGCCTGTTCGGCCAGCCCGAGAATCTCCTGAAGCGACCGCCCGGAGAGATTAACCTGCGTGGTGGCGTCCTCGATGGTTCCCACAGCCTGGTCCATGCTCGTGATGCTGTCCCGTGTGCCTTGCTGAATGGCGGATATGGCGTCGCCCACTTCCTTGGTCGCGTTCATGGTCTTCTCGGCCAGTTTGCGTACCTCGTCGGCCACCACGGCGAAACCGCGTCCGGCGTCCCCGGCCCGGGCCGCCTCGATGGCCGCGTTCAAGGCCAGGAGATTGGTCTGGTCCGCAATGTCCTCGATCACGTTCATGATCCGTCCGATCTGTTCGGCCTGCTGGCCGAGCTGGCCCAAGCTCGACCGCACTTCCGAGGACTGGGACTGCACCTTGGTGATGGCCGCCACGGACTCGTCCACAATCTTCGCCCCTTCCATGGCCTTCCCCCTGGCCTGGTCCGACGCTTCAGCGGCACTGGAGGCGTTTCTGGCCACCTCCAGGACCGTGGCGTTCATTTCCTCCATGGCCGTGGCGGTTTCAGCGGTCCGAGATCGCTGCTCCTCCGCACCTCCACGCGCCTCCTCCACTTGTGCGGCCAGTTCCGCGGCCGCCGCGGCCAACGACTTGGACACTCCGGTGGCCTTGCCCGCCGCGGAGGAAATGATGTCGTTCTGTTCGCACAATTTGGCCTCGGAAGCTCGAATGTCGGATAAGTCAGTATAGATGCACAGAGCGCCCATCAATTGGCCTTCGATATCAAACAGCGGCGCGGCGTCGATATGAATGTTCCGCTTTCCACCCTTACGTCCGGTGAATTCCACTTCCTTGCTGATGGAACGGTTCTCCTTCATGGCTATCCCCAACACCGTCTGCCGCTTTTCCCCGTAAAAGAACATGGACACGTCCTGCCCGTAATACTTCTCGGGCTTTCCTTCATGCTCCAGCATCCTGATCAGTCCCTGATTGCCGTAAATGAAGACCTCATTGACGTCCGTGACCACGAAAGGCGTGACCATGCTGCGCATCACGCCTTTGGACAGGCTCAGTTCGTGCTTCAGGTGGGTCAGCATCTCCCGCAGACCGTCCTGACTTTGCCCAAGCAATCCGGAATCCGTTACCTGCTCAGGCAAAAAGTGATACTTCCCCGCGACGATGGCCTCAGCGCATGCCTGGTTGCTTCGCAGCACCGCGGTCAGCCTGGAAAGAAATCCCCACATCAACAGCGCGAGCAACGCGCATCCAGCGATGACCACTGCCAGAATAGTCCAGGTCGAAGCCTGGGCCAGATACAGCCCCACGGCGATCACGGGAACGGCCAAAACCGTCCCAAACCCGGCCAGGCGAAAGCCTTCAACGGACCGAACCACCTGCAACATCTTTAACTCCTCGTTTTTATGGTGAAATCCAGGCACGTCCCACCGCACGAAAAGAAACCGTTCATTTAGACCACGCTATATTCAGTGGCAATGCCCCAGTCCTGACCAACGTCTGATATTCTCTCGAAAAGATAAGAGGTTGGAGAGAATCGGTTAGAATTCGCCATCCCCCTATCTCTTGCCCATAAAACACGGAACAAACTTACATTCCAAAAAACATGCCAACAATATAATACATCATGAAGCGGCCATTACAGTTTGTTGGTTGTGAATCATGAGTGATTGCAGACAAAATTGCATCTCTTCTGGAAGGAAATTCAAAAAAAAAGAAGCCCCATGAAAGCATCAATCTGAAAAAACGTACTGTCTGAAAAAATGGACCTTCCAGCCCAGAATCGTGGCTTCGACTTTTCACATCTCTTCACGGCTGTTCATCCTACTTGTCTCCCCCTTGAGTGTTCGCCCTCCCACTGGTATTGCCAACGGCAACCCGATGATGTCGTTTTCATCCGGACCGACGGAGCCATCTGAGGAAAAAATCATGCCACCCAAAAAAAAGGAACCGGGCTTTGACGCCAGGCTGGCCGAGTTGCAAGGCATCGTGGCCCGCCTAGAGAACGAGGATCTGCCGCTTGAAGCCGGTGTCGCCCTGTTCAAGGAAGGCGTCGTGCTGGCCAAAACCTGCCGCAAGCAGTTGGAATCGGCCAAGAATGAAGTCTTGGTCCTGTCCCAGGGCCTGCTCGAACCCTTTGAACCGGAAGATCCCGCCGCCGACCCGCAACCCGCTGTATCGGAGAACGATGATGAAAGCATACCTTTCTGAACTGGGAAGCGAGGTTGAACATTTTCTGGCCGCGTGCCTCAAGCGCCCCGGCGTGCCGGAGCCGCTACTTCAGGCCATGGAATACAGCCTGCTGGCCGGGGGCAAGCGGCTCCGCCCGGTCCTATGCCTGGTCTGGGCGGAAATGGCCGGGGCACATCGGGAGCATGTCCTGTCGGCGGCCGCGGCCCTGGAGTGCATCCATACCTATTCGTTGGTCCACGACGATCTGCCGGCCATGGACGATGACGATCTGCGCCGGGGCAAGGCCTCCAACCACAAGCGCTTCGGGGAGGCCCTAGCCATTCTAGCCGGGGACGCGCTGCTCACCGAAGCCTTCGGCCTGCTCTTTACCTGCGCTGTCCCGGCCGAACGGATTCTCGCCGCCGGTCGGGAATTGGTCCGGGCCGCCGGAGCCGCCGGGATGGTTGGAGGGCAGGTCCTGGACATGCAGTGGACCGGTGGCACAGCGACGGTGGAAAACCTCTCCCGCATGCAGGAACTCAAAACCGGGGCCATGATCCGCGCCTCCTGCGTCTGCGGGGCGCTCTTGGGCGGAGCCGGAGATGCGGACTTGGCCCGAGCAGCGGACTACGGGACGCACATCGGCCGAGCCTTCCAGATCACGGATGACATTCTGGACGTCATTGGCGATCAAGCCGTCCTGGGCAAGCCCGTGGGCAGCGACCAGGGCCTGGGCAAGGTCACCTACCCCGCCCTGATCGGCCTGGAAGGCAGCCGGGACCTGGCCCGCTCGCATACGGACCAAGCCCTTGCCGCTCTGGCCGCGTTTTCGGACGCGCCGGACTTGTCGGACGTCACGCGCCGCCACGTCTGGTTCCTGCGGGAACTGGCCGAGTACATTCTGACCCGGGCGACCTGACCCAAGAGACTTGACCAGGTGTCTTCCCGTTTGCCGATTCGCTCCTGACCGGGTATCCTTTTCAACCACTACAGCCCTACTTCGTAACAGATCGAACCATGTCCAGCCATTCCAACGCCACGTTCATGCCCAGGGAGGCAGCTCCATTGCAACATCCCGTCGATGAAACCATCGCCGCCCCCCGCGACGCGACACCGCAAGCACCGGCCCAAATCCGCGAACAAACCGCCCCCCCGGACGGACATGCCCTATTCTCCGCCATTAACCACCCCAAGGATATCGGCGCGCTGAACATCGCCCAGTTGGAAGCCGTGGCCCGGGAGGTTCGCCGGGCGATCATCTCCACGGTCTCGGCCAACGGCGGGCATCTCGCCCCGTCCCTGGGCGTGACCGACCTGACCCTGGCTTTGCTGAAGGTGTTCAATCCGGAATGCGACCGGCTGGTCTGGGACGTGGGGCACCAAGCCTACGCCTACAAAATCCTGACCGGCCGCCGAGAAAGTTTCCACACCCTGCGCACCCTGGGCGGGATCAGCGGCTTTCCGCGCATGGCCGAGAGCCCTTTCGACCATTTCGGCGTGGGGCACTCCAGCACCTCCATCTCCGCAGCCCTGGGAATGGCCATCGCTCGCGACCTGGCCGGTGAGGACCATGCCGTGGCCGCCATCATCGGCGACGGCTCCATGACTGCCGGCCTGGCCTACGAGGGCCTGAACCAGGCCGGGGACCTGGGGGTGAACCTGACCGTGGTGCTCAACGACAACGAGATGTCCATCTCCCGCAACGTCGGGGCCTTGTCCTCCTTTCTCAGTCGCAAACTATCCAAACGCTGGGTGCAGCGCTTCAAACAGCAGATGGAAACCTGGATGCGCCAAGTCCCACGATTCGGCGACGACCTAGCCAATTACGCCCGACTCAGCGAATCCTCCTTCAAGGGCTTCTTCACTCCGGGGATGATCTTCGAAGCCTTCAAGTTCAACTACATCGGCCCGATCAACGGGCACAACATGCGGGACATGGTGGACATTTTCCAGCAAGTCCGGGAACTGGAAGGCCCGGTCCTGGTCCACGTCCTGACCACCAAGGGCAAGGGCTACGCTCCGGCGGAAAACAACCCCACCTATTTTCACGGCGTGGGCTGCTTTGTTCCGGAAACCGGCGAAGCCAAGAAAATGCCCGCCTGCCTGCCGCCCTATACGGAAATCTTCGGACGGACTCTGGTGGACCTGGCAGCGAAAAACGACAAGATCGTGGCCATCACCGCGGCCATGCCTGAAGGCACCGGGTTGAACTATTTCGCGGACGCCTATCCGGACCGCTTCTTCGACGTGGGCATCTGCGAACAGCACGCCGTGACCATGGCCGCCGGACTGGCTTCCCAGGGCTACAGGCCGGTGGTGGCGGTCTATTCCACCTTTCTGCAGCGCTCCTACGACCAAGTGGTCCACGACGTCTGCCTCCAGAACCTGCCCGTGACCCTCTGTCTGGATCGGGCCGGGGTGGTGGGCGAGGACGGAGCGACGCACCACGGCGTCTTCGATGTTTCCTTTTTGCGCCACATCCCGAACCTGCTGTTCATGGCACCCAAGGACGAGGCGGAACTGCAACGCATGCTGGTCACGGCCCTGAACCACCCCGGTCCGGCCGCTATCCGCTACCCCCGGGGCGTGGGCGTGGGCTCGCCATCCCTGGATAATCCGTCACCGCTGCCCCCGGCCCAGGGCGAAACCTTGCGCCACGGAGGGGACGCGGTGGTCGTGGCCCTGGGCAGCCGGGTGCACCCCTCCCTGGAAGCCGCCGAAGAACTGTCCGCGGAAACGGGTTGCGAAGTCACCGTGTTCAACGCCCGGTTCATCAAGCCGCTGCCTGAAGCCCAATTGTTGGAGCTGGCCCGAACGCACTCCCGGATGCTGATCGTGGAGGAAAACGCTGTGGCCGGGGGCTTCGGGTCAGCGGTGCTGGAACTGTTTGCCGCCCAAGGCGTGCTCCGGAACCAGCGCATCCGCCTGCTGGGCATCCCGGACGTCTTCGTGGAGCACGGTCCGCAGCGAATGCTGCGCAAACAACTCGGCCTGGACAAAACCGGGATCAAGGATGCACTGGGCGAACTCTTTGCCGCCGCCCCCCTGAATCAAAAGGACAGCTGATTCGACGGAGCGCATGTCCAAATTCCTGATCCTGATCACCGTCTTTCTCATCGTCACCGGCTTGTTCCGGCCGCTCCTCCGAAAACTTCGACTGGGCAGGCTACCCGGCGATTTTCTGATTCAGCGGGGCAGTTTCCGGCTGTACCTGCCCGTGACCAGTTCCATCGTGGTCGGGTTGGCCCTGATCGTTATGGTTTGGCTGTTCCGTCATTGACCGATCTCCGGCCCGACGCCGCGCCCTCGACCCAACTCCAACCGGGAACACTCCGATGACCTCGCAAGACCTTCGGGATCTGTTCGTCAAAACCTCCGCCCAGCCGGATTCCCGGACAACCGTCGCTATGCCCGACCCCAACCGCGGCACCGGGCGCCACCTGCCCCCGTGCATTATCGTCGTGTTCGGCGCATCCGGCGACCTGGCCATGCGCAAGCTTTTTCCAGCGTTGTACCACCTCTACAGCGGAGGGCACCTTCCTGAACATTTCGCCATTGTCGGTTGCAGCCGGACCGAATTCGACGATTCCGGATTTCGCGACCATGTCCGAGATTCCCTGCCGTCCTCGGACAACGGCGACCAGGACCACCGCGACGCCTTTCTCCGCTCCGCCTGCTACCAGCAACTGAAATATGACAATTCGGACGACTACATGGCCCTGAGTCGCCGTCTCGAATCCGTCGGAGCGTTCTTCGGCACCCAGGGCAACACGCTATTCTACCTAGCCGTTCCTCCACAGCTCTACCCGGAGATATCCACCCGGCTCGGTCAGAGCGGCTTGGCTCAGGAAAAAGACAGGACCCGTGAATGGTCCAGAGTGGTTCTGGAAAAGCCCTTTGGCCACGACCTGGAATCGGCCAAAACGCTCAGCGATGTGCTGCACCGACATTTCGATGAGCACCAGATCTTTCGCATCGATCACTACTTGGCCAAGGAAACCGTGCAAAACGTGCTCATGTTTCGCTTTGCCAACACCATTTTCGAGCCGCTCTGGAACCGCAACTACATCGACTACGTGGGCATCACCGCGGCGGAAACCCTGGGCGTGGAGAAACGGGCCGGATACTACGAGCAGGCCGGGGTGCTCCGGGACATGTTTCAGAACCACATGATGCAACTGCTTTCCCTGGTGGCCATGGAACCACCGGCCCGGTTCCAGGACGAGCCGGTACGCGACGACAAGACCAAGGTTTTTCGCTCGCTAAGGCCTTTTGAACTCCAGGGCAAGTTCAGCGACTTGGTCCTGGGCCAGTACGCCGCTGGCCGGATCGGTGACCAGAACGTACCCGGGTACCGGGACGAGGAGAACGTCGCACCGGACTCCCTCACCCCCACATACGCCTTGCTACGTTCCTACATCGACAACTGGCGCTGGCAGGGCGTGCCGTTTTATATTTGCTCCGGCAAACGCCTGACCAAGAAGTTGACCCGGGTCATCATCCAATTCAAGGACGTCCCCCACGCCATGTTCCGGCATATTCTCGGCGAACGGATTTCCTCCAACCGTCTGATCCTGGGCATCCAGCCGGACGAAGTGATCAACCTGACCTTCCAGGCCAAGATTCCAGGAATGAACAACATCCTGCGCACCGTGACCATGAATTTTGACTACAACCAGGAAGGCAAGACGGTCATCAAGGACGCCTATGAAAAAGTGCTCATGGACTGCCTGCTGGGCGACCAAATGCTGTTCTGGCGTCAGGACGCGGTCCGGCTCTGCTGGGCCTACCTCACCCCGATCCTGGAACTGTGCGAATCCTGCGGAGACCGGGCCAAGCATCTCAACTTCTATCCCGCCGGAGGCTGGGGGCCGGAAGCCGCCGCCACGCTGTACCCTGATTACCTCAAGGACCACGCATGACAGCAGTTTCAGGAATAATTATCCCAAGCCGTCTTCTTCCGCTTTCCACTCGCTCACATTGCGCTTCTGCGTGTCAAAGTTGATCCCCAGCAAGATGATCTGTTTGCCCAGGCCTCGATAGGCCTGGGCGTAGCCCTTGTCCTTGATCTGGGCCAGGGCCTCGTCCGCGCTCTGGTTGCACTTGAACTCGATGATGTAGATCCGCTCCCCTACGTGCATCACCAGATCGATCCGCCCGTCGCAGGTCAGCACTTCGCTGCGGGCGTCCACGCCTGAAGCGCTGACCATCAGGTAGAACACTGTGTGGAAATAGGATTCGTCGCGGTTGGTTTCCAGGGTATAGGCGAGATCCTTAAAGATGGCCGCGACCGTGTCCATGAAGGCGGTCAGGTCGTCGGCAAGCAGATGCTCCGCCAGCAGGACGAACCTGGACTGATCGCGGAGGTTCTGGGCGTAGGTGTGGAGCAGTTTCTCCAAAAAGGCGGATTTCACTTCCTGGTTGGGGTAGTCAAAAGTGTACAGCCGACCGGAAATATCCTTGATGGTCACGTAGCCGGTCTGGAACAGCAGGGCCTCGGGCTGGAGGTTTTCCAAATCGTAGGTGCTGAACATGCTCACCGTGGCCTGCATGTTCTCGATTTCCGGCAGGTACCAGTTCTTCTCCCGGAGCAGGTTAATCAGGAATGTGGGCGTCCCGGTCTCGAACCAGTAGTTGCGGAAAGCCTGTTCTTGAAGGGAACTCAGGACGGAAAAAGGGTTGTAGACCCGGACATCCTTTTCGGAAAAACGGTATCCGTTGTACATCAACCGCAGCTTGTCCAAGACCTCCTGAGATGTCTGGTCGGTCTCCCGGGCGAAATGGGCCACGTACTCCACGAAGCTGGCTTCCAGTTCCTCCTGGGTGTATCCGAGCATCTCCGCGTAATGGCGACTCATGGTCAGGTCCGTGAGGTTGTTCAATTCCGAAAAAATGGACACCCGGCTGAATTTGGAGACCCCGGTGATGAACACGAAGCGCAGCGCGTCGGCCACGTTGCTTTCTTTGATCACCCCGAAAAACTGTTTCAGCTTGTCACGGTTGCCCTTGGCAATGTTTAGTTCCTTCTCGCCCTTGCCCAGGTGATCAATGAGCGGCTTGTCGTATTCGTCGACAAGGATCACGACTTTCTGGCCGGTCTTTTGATGCAGGGCGATGATCAGTTCCATGAACCGCCCTTTAAGCATCGTTGTCTGAATCGGTATGTCGTTGGCCCGTGCGACCAGGCCGATGTGCTCGTGCAGGCTGGCCGTCAATATGTCCGGGGTCTCGTGGCTGATTCCATTGAAATCCAAGAGGACCACCGGATGCTCCCGCCAGTCCCATTCCCCGTGTTCCGCGATCCACAGCCCCTCGAACAGCTCCCGCCGACCCTCGAACAGGCAGCGCAGCGTGGACACGGTCAGGGACTTGCCGAAGCGTCGAGGCCGGGACAAGAAATAATACTTGCCTTGATCCACCATCCTGTAGATATGGCTGGTCTTGTCCACATAAAGCTGTTCATTCTGACGAATGCTCTCAAAGGACGAGTCGCCGACGGGCAGGTTGGGCAGTCTGGGCATGGGGCTCCTGGTCCGGACCTGTTTGAAATGTTCGAAAGACTGGTTCCTTCTGTTTGCGGCCAATCCTAAATCGCCTGCTTCTGGGGAATTTCATTAGAATACCTCAAGTTCGGTGCCTAGCCTGGGTCAATATTTTGGAATAGGCGGGCATAGAGTCGACCTTTGATTTCCTGCATCGTATGGCGCGCTCTCGCCTCTGCTATCAGTTCCGCAGTGCGCTTTTGAGTTTACTCGCATCGCTTGATGGCAGGGCTGCTAGCTTTTCTTTAAGAGTTAAGTAGCATTCAGCGATTCAAGGCATGCCAAAGACTCACGGTCCCATTGTGAAATCGGCGCATTATCTTCATCGCGGCAGAGCGGGACATTCCCACCAAGATGAGGCAGCACCGGTGTATAGTATTCTGTATCCGGTGCGATATGACTGGCATACCCCGCGAGTTTGTTGACGGCGTAACACAGCAATTCAGGATCAGCCGGTGGATCGTCCATTGGATCGTCCGGACGAGATGATTCATCGGACATAAGGAATTGGCCATAACCAGCCGTCAGCTCTCTTGCTTTTTCCCAAGAATAAGCCTGCCTTGCTTCAACCGGCTCAAACCCGAGAGTTTTGCCGACATCCTCAATCAGTTCCGGAATGGACCATCGATGAAAGGATATGGCTCCTATTGCCTGACCGGGCAGTACGAAATGTTGTCGCGCATCACTACTACCCGAGTTGTCAGGCATGGAGCGAATAAACGCTGCCAGATCGACGTTGCAAGCCTCGGCTATCTGGACCGTTGACGTGAGAGCTTCGGGAAAATTCTGAAACAGCAACGCCGCTTCATCGTCTGATCGGTAATGGAAAGGGTAACGTCCACGGCTGTAATGATGGATGTTGTTGAGGCTTATTCCCGAATTGATGCACCACAGGATGTCGTAAATCAGGGACTCCTCTTCGTCCGGGTAACGACAGGACATGGTGGCGACAAGTGGAAGTCGTGTGGCCGTGGCCAACTCAACGGTTGCGGCGTTGATTTCGGGTGAGTCTGGAATTTCGCTGGGCTCTATCCCTAGATAGAAACTGTCTGGGAAGGTTCCCTTGAGGAAACCGGCGATGTCAATGGCGGCGTCGGTGCCTTTATTGGCGAGGCAGGCGGAGACAGGGCCGTTACGAGAAGGGGAAATGGCGATCAAGCCCTCTTGGTATCTGGATAAGAGTTCTTTATCCACCCTTGGCCGGCAGAAGTATCCTTCCATGTGGGCTAATGAAACCAAGGCAATAAGGTTTTGGAATCCAACGACGTCCTTTGCAAGCAAAATGAGCTGGTGTCCTGGCTTGGCCTTGAAGGAACGGGGCTTATGGAGCCTGCTTTCGGGGGCTACATGAATTCTGCAGCCAATGATCGGCTTGATGCCGTATTCCTGCGCTGCCTTGAAGAAATGAATCGCGCCGTAAAGGTTGCCCACATCCGTGAGGGCCAAGGACGATTGACCGTCGGCGGCCGCTCTGGCGCACAGATCCCTAACTCGATTCAGGCTCCCGTTCAGGCCGTACTCACTCTGGCAATCCAAGTAGATGAACTTGTTTTCGGTTACGTTTGGCAACCCAAAAAGCTGATTCAATGAATCCACGGTTTCGGCATCCAGCATTTGATCAGGCCTCCCACCATTGCCCATCCGCATGGGGTTCGACATTTGGAAACAAGCCTGCATACTGATCCGGGGCAAAGCTGTGAATCGGAACAACTTTGCGCGGGGACAAAGCGTTGGCGAAAGCCTTCAACTCGGAAGGTCCGGCATGGCCCGAGGTATGGATGCTTTGCTTGGCAATATCCCTCGACTCAAGCCAGGATTTAACGCGATCGTAAAGCCCTCGCTCCCAGTATCCTTCCCACTGGGAGTAAATATACGCCGCGCCGGAGAGACATTCCGCCCTGTCGAGATCGCCCATGAACAATGGCCGAAATAGCAGAGTGTACTCGCTCGGTGCCGCCTGAAGGTGCTGTCCATAGATTCGGTTCGCGGAATGATGCTTGAGCTGGTCGAACCAAGCGTTCGTTTTGATCTGAATCCTTTGAGGCTGTGGAACGAAGAGAGCGACATTTTGCCAATTTGACTGTGGAATGTTCGGGTTCCCCGTAGCCTCCAGAATCGCGGCGGTATATAGGTCCATGACCATCTTTCTGCCAGTGCGTTTTGTCGCTCGCAGGATCGACACGATGCGATCAATATTCTGACCCGAGGCGTGAACCATGGCCAGCCCTTTGGTCGCGGAGAACACCTGGACAAGCTGCTCTTCAATCTCCGCTTCCGTTGGAAAGCGCCCTGCTTCATCCAAGCGTCCCAGGGACGAACCTTCCAGCAACAGGACGTCGACATCTTTTGGTGGACGGGAAAGGAGATTGTTGAAAAGCTTGGCCTTTCTGCCATGACCGCGAAAGTCGCCGCTGTAGAAAAGTCGTTTGCCGCCCGCCTCGATCAACAAGGCATAGGAGTCGTAGGCGGAGTGGTCCACAAGATACGGGGTTACGCGAAACGGACCGGTCTCCATGGCAGTCCATGCATCATAGTCCCTACCTGCCGGAAGGTCAGGCCAGTTGTCGGGCAGAAATGGTTTGGCCGCGGCAAGAATGCGCCGTGCGGCAGGCCCCATGTGTACGGGAATCTCGGGCGATATATGCTTGAGCAATCCAAGATGATCGAGGTGGGGGTGGGAAATGAAAATCCCCAGCAATGACGGATCACCGTTTGTCAGGCAGGGCACATCGGGCAGATAATCCGGAACATTGTCGTCGGCGTCCAAAGGCAATCCCAGATCGACGATGATGCGCTGCCCATCCTGCTCAATTTCCACGCAACTCCCGCCGATCTGGTTGCTACCTCTGTGAATGCAGATGTTCATCATCTCTCCTTAGGGCGATAGCTTTGCAATAGTTGCAAAAACGCAGATCGTTTGAGCATGGAAGCTTCATGCATCCCATATCCAGCGAAGGTGGATACAAAAAAGCGAAGATCAAAGTTCTCTGGGTTCTCGTAAGACTCAGGAACTTCATTCTCGATGATTTCACGTAGTTTTCTGCTGCGAGGGTTGTGGTTTGCAAAAATAAAAATTACCTGCGGCTTTTCAGCATTTGAACATAAATCAATGGTAAGCTCATTTTTGCTTTTGTTGAATTTCATTAACTGCAATTCATCAAGAATCCTAAACTGATCTGCCATCATTGCTAAAGATTCACTATAGGCATTCTTGCTGGAAATAAATTCTTCAATCTTTTTAAGATGTTCAGTTAGCCCTGACTTGCCACTTAATGCTTCATCTCCATATTTCACTTCAATAAAGACAGGTCTGCATCTTGCTGCTTTTGAACGATCCGAAGAAAGCCATTGAATGGCGAGCATGTCGAATCTTGATTTAATTTCAGATACGGCAAATTCGATGTCAGTGATGAAATATTCCGTTCCATTCGAAATTGGAGAAGAATTATTTTCTCGAGCTATTACTTGTTGAAATTCCCTTTCGTATTTATTTTTTTTTGAAAAATACGTATCCATGATCTCTTTCAAGAGAGGTAGTACTCCTATAAAATTTTGCGTGTCTTTTTTGGATGCCAATATCTCTGGAAAATGTGGGATTGAAATACCTGTTTTATTGTATTCTTTGTCAAATGATATTATAAAATGTTTTTTTAATTTATTCTCTTTAACTTTCGCAATGCTACCTCCTCTGTAATAAATGTTGAAATATCCATTTCTAATTGCAAACATTAGTGTGTCATCGTTCCTCAGCCTTTCAATGATAGGATGAAGAATACCGTCTTCATTGATCATTTCATGATAAAAAGAATCGCTGATGGTTCTCATTTGCTCTACTCCTTTGTTTGATGTTGTCTGGTAAGCAATATTAAATAAGGTCTTGCAACTCTACAGGAATGACATCTGCTTCCTTATAGTTGTGATGTTACTGCAAAAAGTCCGGACAGACATTCAATTTAACATAAAAATTTACTTGCATTATATACTATAGTGGTGATATACAAATTGAAAAAACGAGGTCACTGCTGTGTTGCGATACAAGAATAGGAACAGGATAAGCCTTATAGACGATACATTTTTGCTTCCAGGTAAACAGTCAAGTGCTATCAAGAAGACTGTTTATTATACGTTTAGGCAAGAAATATTGCCACATCTTCCAGTCGCTATGTTTAAAAAACATTTCTCAGTCGACACTGGGAGGCCTACTAAAGATATCCAGTCCATGCTTGGATTGTTTATCATCCAAGCCCTCATGGACTTCACCGATGACGAAGCCGTCGAGGCTTACTGCTTCTACGATACCGTTCGGTATGCCCTCGATCTGCCCAGAGACGCCTATCTTTCGCAACGCACCTACTACTCTTACAGAGCCAAGTTGCTCGGTGAGGGCCACATGGTTTTCGAGCAGGTCCTGGAGCGAATCAGTGAAAGGCTCAAACTTGAACACGGCATCCAGCGAAAGGACTCAACCCTTGTAGGCACGCACTTGAAGCAGATGTCCAGGCTGGAACTTTTTCGAACCACGATTCAATTATTCTACAAAGAACTGAACAAGTGCCACCCGATCATCTTTTCCCGCCTTCCTGAGAAGACCCGGGAAAGATACCTGCCGAAGAAAGACAAAGATACATGGTTTACGGCAGGCAAGCCCAGCCAGTACAAGGAAATCTTGATCGAGGCGGCCAAGGACATCCTCTTTTTGATCGATCGCTTCGCCGAACATGTCTCGGTCTCAGGCCTGGAATCCTTCCAGTTGCTTCAGCGGTTGGCCAGAGAGCAGATCCAGGTCCAGGACGATATCGTCGAGGTGAAACTGGACCAGGAGTTCAGAGGTAGCGCTTTGAACAACCCACACGATCCCGAGGCGCGTTACGACGGCCACAAGGAAAAGGT